>NZ_JBHSSS010000022.1:137941-209027 GCF_042659625.1 Nocardioides sp. GCM10027114 | reverse complement strand
CAGCGCCCGCCCGGTCCGCAGGCAGGCCGCGAGCTCACGGCGCAGCCCACCGCGGCCCTGGACGTAGAGCGACTGGTAGATCGTCTCGTGCGACACCCACATCTCCGGATCGTCGGGGAAGTCCTCACGCAGCCGCTGCGCGATCTGCTCGGGACTGTGGTGCTCCTCAAGGCGAGTCTGCACCTCCCGACGCAGCCGCAGGTTCACCGCCAGCCGGGCCGGTCGCGCCAGCCCACCCGCCCGGGCGTTGCCGTCGGCACGCTGCTGGGCGGTGCTGGCCCGGTAGACCCCGCCGTAGCCGACGTTGCGGCGCAGCTCACGGCTGACCGTGGACGGGTCACGGCCCAGCTCCCGGGCGATGCCACGCACCGAGCGGCCAGCCGCACGCAGGCACGCGATCTCCTCCCGCTCGGCGTAGGTGAGCCGGCCACCCTCGGCCGGCGACTTGCGGGGAGCTCTCAGCGACGGGATCACACCACCACAGCGTGCAAACAACCGCTGCGCCGTCGGACGAGACACGCCGACCGACGCCCCCGCATCCACCACCGACTCACCCTGCGCCACCCGGTCCCAGAACCTGCGCTGCACCTCCACCCGAACCGGCGGACGCGGCATACCCCTCACCCCAGATCACCCAGGGCGTTGCGCACGCACCTTGAACCCACCCCGGCGCCGAGCCTCGAAACCCCCGCCGCCTACGCAGGGCCCGGCCCACGAGGTACCAAGGTCTCGACGGGCTCGACCTACGTTGGGTCACCACCCTGGACCGGTGAGGGGATCTCGAGGCTCGGCCGCGGACGGCCTCGCACCTCGATCACCGGATTGGTCAGCCGAAGAGGGCCGGGAGGGCGAAGAGCATGGTCGAGGACCAAGTGATGTGGGTGAGGATCGGCGCGAGGATGCCGCCCGAGGCGCGCCGCTGCAGGCCGACCACGAAGCCGAGGACGATGGCCGCGAAGCCGAGCATGACGTTGCCGGTGGCGAGGGTGGCGATCGTGTAGGCGATGGTCGTGATGACGACCGGGTGGCGCGGGATGGCGGCGTAGGCCGCACCCCGGAAGAACAGCTCCTCCGCGATCCCGTTGACCAGGGTCAGCACGAACACCAGCGGCAGGGTGCCCTGGTCGGCGAAGTCGAGGACGGACCGCACCTGCTGGTCGAGCCACTCGATCTGCCGGACGATCAGGCCACCGGCCACGAAGACCGCCGCGAGCCCGAGCCCGACGAGGATCGGCGTCACGATCGGGCGGATGTAGTGCCCACCCCGCGGATGCGCGATCCGGCCGAGGTGGAGCGGCCCGGCCGCGAACGCGCCGACGGTCCAGATGCCGGCGAGGATCGCGCTCGCCGGGTAGAACCACGGGCTGCCGGGCTCGATCCGCAACGACAGGCCGAGCATGGTCCCGCCGAGGACGACGAAGGCTGCGGTGACCAGCTGCCGGCGCCGCAGCGCCTCGGGCGTGTCGCGCTGGTCGCGGGGAACGACGTCCCACAGCGCGCGCCTCACCCAGGTCCGCACCAGATCGCCTCCTTCGTCCGCGATGGTACGGGGACCCCGGTGGCGGCCCGGGTCAGCGCCTGGTCAGCGCTTGCCGGAGCTGAACGACGCCGCGCTGTGCCCGCGGCCCGCGGACGACTGCTGCGCGCCCGACCGCCCGGATCGGTTGCGGGGCTGCTGCCCGGACTTCGAGCCGCCGGACTTCTGGCCGCCCGGCTTCTGACCCGAGGACTTCTGGCTCGACCGCTGACCCGACTGGCCGCCCTGCTTGGACCGACCAGGCTGACCGGACTGGCCGCCCTGGCCGGCCGGCTTCCGGCGACGACGCGACCGGTTGCGGCGCGTGACGCCGTCCTGGCCGGCGGACGAGCCGGAGCCACCGGCGGGCTGCGCGGCCGGCGCGGCGACGGCGAGGCCGCCGGGCACGGTGACCCGCTCTCCCGGGGCGAGCTCGGTGAGCATCGGGTGACCGGCGCCGTCGACCTTGGTGGTGGTCGGCGAGATGCCGGCCGCCTTGGTGAGCTGGCGGACGTCGCGCACCTGCTCGTCGGTCATCAGCGTGACGACGGTGCCGGCGGCGCCGGCGCGCGCGGTGCGGCCGGAGCGGTGCAGGTAGGCCTTGTGCTCGACCGGCGGGTCGGCGTGGATCACCAGCGACACGTCGTCGACGTGGATGCCGCGCGCCGCGATGTCGGTCGCGACGAGCGCCGCCGCCTGGCCGCTGTGGAAGGCGTCGAGGTTGCGGGTGCGGGCGTTCTGGCTGAGGTTGCCGTGGAGCTCGACGGCCGGCACGCCATTGCGGTTCAGCTGGCGGGCGAGCGCCTTGGCGCCGTGCTTGGTGCGGGTGAAGACGACCGTGCGGCCGGGGGCGCTGGTCAGGTCGACCAGCACGGGCACCCGGTGCTCGCGGGCGATGTGGAGCACGTGGTGGTCCATCGTGGCGACCGGCGACTGCGCCGAGTCGGCCTCGTGGGTGACCGGCTGCTGCAGGAACCGCTTCACGAGCACGTCGATCGCGTTGTCCAGCGTCGCCGAGAACAGCAGCCGCTGGCCGTCGCGCGGGGTCTTGTCCAGCAGCCGTCGTACGCCGGGCAGGAAGCCGAGGTCGGCCATGTGGTCGGCCTCGTCCAGCACGCTGACCTCGACGGCGTCGAGGGAGCAGTGGCCCTGGCCGATGAGGTCCTCGAGCCTGCCGGGGCAGGCCAGCACGATGTCGACGCCCTTGCGGAGGCCCTGCACCTGCGGGTTCTGGCCGACGCCGCCGAAGACGGTGAGCGTGGAGAGCCCGGACGCCTTCGCCAGCGGCTTGAGGGAGGCGTGGATCTGGCCGACGAGCTCGCGGGTCGGGGCCAGGATCAGGGCGCGCGGCCGCTTCGAGGTCGCCGGGAGGGACGACGCCTGCAGCCGCGCGACGAGCGGCAGCAGGAACGCGTACGTCTTGCCGGAGCCGGTGCGGCCACGGCCGAGGACGTCACGGCCGGCCAGGGAGTCGGGCAGGGTCGCGGCCTGGATCGGCGTGGGGGTGGTGATGCCCAGACCTGCCAGAACCTCGACGAGGCCGGTCGGGACGCCGAGGTCCTCGAAGCTTCCGGTCGTCGCGGAGGCAGGGGTGGACGTGATGGAGGTGGTCACGGGGTGTTGCTCGCTTCGCTTGGGGCTGCCCCGCCACTGCGCCGGCGCACCGGGGTTCCGGGACTGGCGCTTCGTGCGGAGCGGCGCCGCTCGCGGTGAGCGGTGCGCTGCGACGCACGGACAGCACGCGGCAGGGTCGGGCGGGCTGCGTGGCCCACCCTAGGGGTCGCGCCCGTCCCGCCGCGCATCCTCGGCGCCGAACCGCATGAGGGATCGCTCACGTCAGCGGAACGCCAGCACCCCGTCGTCGATCGGTTCGCACCGCATGGTGCGGCGGTCGGCGAGGTAGTTCTGGGCCAGCCGCCACGGCGCACGGTCGCCCTGCCGCGGCAGCAGGTGGGCGGCGCGCTGGATGTAGCCGGAGGTCAGCGGCAGGAAGGGCACCGGCTCGACCGTCGGGTCGGGCTCGGGCACGACGACCCGGTGGCCGTGCGCGTCGAGGTGCGCGAGCAGCCGGCAGACCCAGTCGGCGACCAGGTCTGCCTTGAGGGTCCAGGTGGCGTTGGCGTAGCCGATGGTGAACACGAAGTTCGGGACGCCGGCCAGCATCGCCGCCCGGTAGGCCATCCGCTGCGCCGGGTCGACCTCCTCGCCGTCGACGCAGACCCGGATCCCGCCGAAGGGCTTGAGCTCCAGGCCGGTGGCAGTGACGACGAGGTCGGCCGCGAGCTCCTCGCCGCTGGCGAGCCGTACCCCGGTGGGCGTGAAGGTCTCGATGGTCCCGGTGACCACGCCGGCGTCGCCGCGCCGGATCGCCCGGAACAGGTCGCCGTCGGGCACGAAGCACATCCGCTGGTCCCACGGGTCGTAGACCGGCTTGAAGTGGGTGTCGACGTCGAAGCCCTCCGGCAGCTCCCGCGCCGTCAGCCTGCGCACGAGCCGACGCACCAGCGCCGGCCGGCTGCGACTGAGCCGGTAGCCGAGCTGCGCCGCGAGGATCGCCTTGCCCCGCACCACCCGGTGCCGCCACGACTCGGGCAGCCACGAGAGCCTCCGGGCGAGCGGGTCGACCGCCGGCAGGCTCAGGACGTACGACGGCGAGCGCTGCAGCATCGTCACGTGCTCCGCCGTTCCGGCCATCGCCGGCACCAGCGTCACCGCGGTGGCGCCGCTGCCGATGACCACGACCCGCATCCCGGTGTGGTCGAGGTCGCCGGGCCAGTGCTGCGGATGGACGACCCGGCCCCCGAACCGCTCGATCCCGGGCAGCTCGGGGGTGTGGCCGCGCTCGGTGTCGTAGTAGCCGGTGCAGCCCCACAGGAAGTCAGCGGTCATGGTGCGGCGCTCGCCGTCGTGGTCGACGTCGACGGTCCACCGGGCCGTCGCGGAGTCCCAGCTCGCCGCGAGCACGCGGTGCCGGTAGCGGATCAGCCGCTCGACGTCGTACTCGCGGGCGACGGTGCGGAGGTACTCCAGGATCCGCGGCCCCTCGACGAGGGTCTGCTCCCCGCCCCAGGGCCGCCACCGGTAGCCGAACGTGAACATGTCGGAGTCCGAGCGGATGCCGGGGTAGCGGAACAGGTCCCACGTGCCGCCGGAGGCCTCACGCGCCTCGAGCACGGCGACCGACCGGCGCGGGTGCTCGACGCTCAGCCGGCAGGCGGCGCCGATGCCGGACAGGCCGGCACCCACGACGAGGACGTCGACATGCTCCACGCGGCCGACCCTAGCCAGCCAGCCGTGACGCGACCGTCAGACCTCGGGGATGGCGCGCAGCCACGGCCGGTGCAGCTGGAAGCGGCGGCCGGAGATCTCGGTCGGGGTGATCTCGACGACGTTGTACTTGGGGTTCGCCACCCACGGCCGAAGCGGCAGGTCGTCGGCCCGATGGGCGCTGTGCTCGTCGAGCAGCTCTGCCCGGCCGCGGACGATGACGCTCGTCGCGGTCTCGCCGTCGACGCCGTCGATCTCGAACGCCACGTCGCTGTTCATCACCAGGGCCAGCAGCTTGCTGCCCTCTGCGGTCCGGAAGAGCAGCGTGTCCTTGTCGACCACGTAGTTGACCGGGGTGATGTGGACCTCGTCGGCGAGGTGGAAGGCCAGGCGTCCCAGTTCACACCCTCGTAGCTGCTCCCAGCACTCGTCCTCGGTCAGCTCGGCGAACGGCTCCTCGTTGTATTCCTGGTCGTCCATCTGCGCTCCCGGCCCCCGCTGGTCGGACACTGCTGCCCCCGTCGGCCCCCCGCCCCCCGCAACTGCCTCGACGGTAGGCATTCGGCGGGCTCTGGCGCAGAGTCCAAGGTCCCCGGGACGGCTCACCCACGGCCCGGAGACGCCGGGGAGGCGCCCCCCCGGGCGGCGGCGTCAGCGGGCGAAGAGCTCGACGAACCGGGCCAGCAGCCGGGGCGGCTCGGTGACCACCGCAGCCCGCGCCATCCGCATCAGCCCCTCGGCCTCGGGCGGCTCGAAGTAGCCGTGGTGGCGGTAGATGTCGATCCGCAGGCAGAGCCCGTCGCGGTCGAGCTCGGGGTGGAACTGCGTGGCGTAGACCCGCTCCCCGATCCGGAAGGCGTGCACCGGGCAGTGCCCGGACGAGGCCAGCAGCACGGCGCCGTGAGGTAGCCGGCTGACGGCCTCCTTGTGGCCGAGGAACGCCTCGAACTTCTCCGGCAGCACCCCGAGCAGAGGGTCGCTGCGCCCCTCGTCGGTGAGGCGGATCGTCGCCGCCCCGATCGGCTCGCCGTGGGTCCGGTCGACGACGCCGCCGTCGAGCGTGCCGAGCGTGCCGATCCCGTAGCAGGCGCCGAGGAAGGGGAAGTCCGCGGCGACCACCGCCTGCGCCAGCGCCCGCAGCTCCGCCTCCGCGCGCCGCTGGGCCGGTGACTTCGTGTCCGGCGGGTCGCTGACGTTGTACGGCCCGCCGCCGAGCACGATGCCCGAGTAGGCGTCGAGGTCGACGGTGCCGAGCTCGTCACGCTCGAGCCGGTGGCGGCGTACGTCGCGCTCGTCCAGCCCCGCGCAGGCCATCACGGCGCCGTACTCGTCGTCGGCGGCGGCGTCCTCGGCGCGGATCCCGAGGAAGAGGAACGGCTTCACGCCCCCATGCTGTCAGCGACGGGCCCGGGCGGCACCGCGAGTCCGTCAGTCGAGGAAGTAGTCGGCCATCACGTCGCAGAGGTCGAGGTACCAGATCGGGTGCGACCCGCGGTCGGCGAGGAGCTCGAAGCTCCCTTCGATGAACTCGTCGTTGCCGGGGTCGTCGTCGCCGTGCGTGTCGATCAGGAAGACGTACCGCAGCAGGCCGCGGTCCCGGTAGAGCACGGTCCCATCCTCGGCCGTGATCCGGAACGGCTGGCCGGCCTCCTGGGCAACCACGCGGAAGACCGAGCCGCGCTGCCGCTCGACGCGCAGGTCCTTGTAGAGCCCGTTGTGGTCGAAGAACAGGGTGCGGCCGTTCGCGGTGAGCTCGGCGTGGACCCGGTACTTGCTGTGGACGAGGGCCGGGAAGCCGGTCCTGCGTGGTGCCTTGAGCAGGAACAGGCCACGACCCTCGACGTCGAAGTGGACGGGGAAGCCGCACTCCCGGTCCGTGAAGGACTCGGTGAAGCTGAAGCGCTCGCGCTCGAGCGGACGCGCCTCGGCCTGCGCGGAGAGCACCGGGAGGAGGAGGGCAGCGAGCAGAGGCAGGGGAATCCACTTGTTCATGGGGAGCTCCGGTGGGGCGGGGCTCCGACGCTAGGCCGCCGCCGGCGCGGCCCGCTACGCCCGAATGCGCGATCTTCCGCCTGGTCAGGTCTGGACCGCGGCGCCCGATTCCAGCAGCCCGTCGACGTCCGGCACGCCCCACGCCTCGAGCGCCGCGCGGGTGTCGGCGCCGGGTGTCGCGGGCGGCGGGGAGGTCAGCGAGGCGGGCGTGCCGGAGAAGCGCGGCGCGGGCGCCGGCTGGGTCACGCCGTGGCGCTCGACGAAGGTGCCGCGGGCGGTGAGGTGCGGGTGGGTCGCCGCCTCACTGACAGGCAGCACCGGCGCGACGCAGGCGTCGGTTCCGTCGAAGACCTCGACCCACTCGGCCTGGGTGCGGGACCGGAACCGGTCGGCGACCAGCGCGCGGAGCTCGTCGTACCGGTCGAGGTCCGCCTGCCCGGGCGCGTCGTCGGGCAACCCGAGCCCGGCGACGAACGCCGCGAAGAACTGCGGCTCCAGCGCACCGACCGCCATGTGCCGGCCGTCGGCGGTCTCGTACACGTCGTAGTACGGCGCCCCGCCGTCGAGCAGGTTGACCGCCCGCCGCTCCTGGAAGGCGCCCGCGGCCAGGAAGCCGGTGGCCATCGCGTTGAGGTGGGCCGTGCCGTCGACGATCGCGGCGTCGACCACCTGGCCCTCACCCCCGGACCGGACCGACAGCAGGGCAGCCAGGATCCCCACGACGAGGTACGTCGACCCGCCGCCGAAGTCGCCGACCAGGTTGCTCGGGAAGTGCGGTCGGGCCGGGTCCTGGCCCATGCCGTGCAGGGCACCCGCGACGGCGACGTAGTCGAGGTCGTGGCCGGCGGCCTGGGCGAGCGGGCCGCCCTGCCCCCAGCCGGTCATCCGGCCGTAGACGAGCCCCGGGTTGACCGCGTGGCACTGCTCCGGGCCGAACCCGAGCCGCTCCGCGACCCCGGGCCGCATCCCCTCGACGAGCACGTCCGCCTGCGCGGCGAGGTGCAGCACCGTCTCGACCGCCGCGGGCTGCTTGAGGTCCAGCGCGATGCTGGGACGCCCGCGGTTGAGCAGGTCGTGACGACCCAGCGCGCCGAACTGGCCGTTCGGCCGCTCGACGCGGATCACGTCGGCGCCGAGGTCGGCGAGCAGCATGCAGGCGTGCGGGCCGGGCCCGATCCCCGCGATCTCCACGACCTTCACGCCGCGCAGCGGCCCCGTCCCTTGTCCGAGCTCGACCCGCCCCTGCCCGACAGCCATGTCGGGGATCCTGTCAGGTCGACCGATGACTTTCGCCCGGCCCGCGGGTCGGAAGGGGCGAGTGGCAGCATCGACCACACACAACCCGGCCGGCCACGAGGGCCGACCGACACGAACGGGGAACACCATGCGCAGCCTCATCGTCACCACCCTGCTCAGCCTCGACGGCGTCATGGACTCGCCCGGCGGCGGCGAGCACCCGCACGCCGGCTGGACGTTCAAGGACGTCGAGTTCGACGAGGCGGCCTACGAGCTCAAGGGCCGCGAGCAGGCCGAGGCGGGCGCGCTGGTGCTGGGCCGCGTCAGCCACGACGAGTTCGCGCCGGTGTGGCCGACGATGGCGGAGTTCGCGGAGTACAACGCGATGCCCAAGTACGTCGTCTCGTCGACGCTCAAGGACTCGCCGTGGAACAACACCCACGTCATCCGCACCCTCGACGAGGTGGCCGCACTCAAGGAGGAGGACGGCGGCCCGCTCCTCGTCCACGGCAGCGCGATGCTCGCCCAGGGCCTCGCCGCGGCCGGGCTGGTGGACCGCTACCACCTGCTGACCTTCCCGGTGCTGCTCGGCTCCGGCAAGCGGCTCTTCGCCACCGACGCCGACAAGACGAAGCTGCGGCTCGTCGAGCACGCGACGTACGGCAACGGCGTGCAGATGTCCGTGCTCGACGTGGCGCGCTGAGCGCGGCCGGAGCGATCGGCCTCAGGAGGCGGGGAGGACCCGGCGCAGGAACTGCCGGGTCCGCTCCTCGCTCGGGTCGCTGAAGATCCGCTCCGGCGGCCCCTGCTCGAGGATCCGGCCGTCGTGCAGGAAGCAGACCCGGGTCGCGACGTCGCGGGCGAAGGCCATCTCGTGGGTGGCGATCACCATGGTCGTGCCGCCCTCGGCGAGGTCGCGCACGATCGCGAGCACCTCGCCGACGAGCTCGGGGTCGAGCGCGGCGGTGATCTCGTCGAGCAGCAGCAGCGTCGGCTGCGTGCACAGCGCCCGCACCAGCGCGGCCCGCTGCTGCTGGCCGCCGGAGAGCCGGTCGGGGTGCTTCTCCGCCTGGTCGGCGAGCCCGAACTGGCCGAGCAGGTCGCGCGCCCGCGCCTCGGCCTCGCGGCGGGAGACGCCGTGGACCTTGCGCGGGGCGAGGGTGCAGTTCTCGAGGACGGTCAGGTGCGGGAACAGGTTGTAGGCCTGGAACACCATGCCCATGCGGCTGCGCACCGCCCGCCGGTCGACCCGCGGGTCGGAGACCTCGCGGCCCTCGAACCGGATGACGCCGTCGTCGACGTCCTCGAGCAGGTTGAGGCAGCGCAGCAGGGTCGACTTGCCCGACCCCGACGACCCGATCAGGCAGATCACGTCGTGCGCCGACACGTCGAGGTCGACGTCGTCGAGAACCACCTTGTCGCCGTAGGTCTTGCGCAGGTCGCGGACCTCGAGCAGCGTCCCGTCACCCGAATGACTGTCGGTCACAGGCTCCCGGCCCTCTCCTTCTCCATCCAGCGCCGCTGCAGCCAGTCGGTGAAGCGGGCCAGCGGCACCGTCATCACGACGAAGAACAGCGCCACCACGACGTACGGCGTGTAGTTGAAGTTGTACGCCGTGTAGTCGCGGGCGGCGAACACGGCGTCGAAGACGGCGACCGTCGAGACCAGCGCGGTGTCCTTCTGCAGCGACACGAAGTCGTTGAGCAGCGGCGGCACGACCCGACGCACCGCCTGCGGCACCACGACGTGGCGCAACGCCTGCGGCCGGCTCAGCCCGAGCGCCTCGGCGGAGGCCATCTGGGAGGGGTGGATCGAGTCGATGCCGGCGCGGAACACCTCGGCGACGTAGGCGCCGTAGGAGAGCACCAGCGCGACGCCGGCCCAGAAGAACGGGTCGATCGGCATCCCCTGCAGCTGCAGCGCGGGCATGCCGAAGCCGAGCAGCAGGATCAGCAGGATCGTGGGGATGCCGCGGAAGACGTCGGTGTAGACGACGGCGGTGACCCGCAGCGGCGCCAGCCACGGCGACCGGGCGGTGCGGGCCAGCGCGACGGCGAGCGCGAGCACCAGGATCGCGACCTCGGCGATGAGGAACAGCCGGACGTTGAGCCAGAAGCCGTCCCGGATCGCCGGGAACGACTCCTTCGCGTGCTCCCACGCAAAGAACGTCTCCTGCACCCGCGGCCAGCCCGGCGAGCTGACGACGACCCAACCGAGCAGGCCGAAGACGCCGACGACCACCGCGGCCGCGGTCGCCGTGGACCGCAGCCGCATCCGGCGGCGCAGCTCGCGCCGCTCGAGCTCACGCTGGCTGGGCTGCCAGCCGGTCGCCGCGCTGTCCGCCGGGGCGGTCACTGGAGCTCAGGCACGTCGACCGTGTCCGAGAGCCACTCCTGCTCGATCTGGTCGAGCGTGCCGTCCTCGCGCAGCGACGCGAGCGCCTCGTTGACGCAGGGGACGAGCTCGCTGCCCTCCTCGAAGAGGATGCCGAACTCCTCCTCCTCACCGGTCTCCGGCTGGAACTGCCCGATGATCACGCCCTTCGGGATCTCCACCGCGGTGATGTAGAAGGCGGTCGGCAGGTCGGCGAGGATCGCGTCGACCTGGCCGTTCTGCAGCGCCTGCTTGGCGGCGTTGGTGTCCTCGAAGACCAGCGGGTCGCTCTCCGGCTGGATGACGTCGCGGATCACGGTCAGCGAGGTGGTGCCGGTCTGCGCGCCGAGGTTGAAGCCGGCGAGCTCCTCGACCGTGCTCGCGCCGGCGGCCGGCGAGTCCTCGAGCGCGATGACCGCCTGCGAGGCCTGGTAGTAGCCGTCGGAGAAGTCGACGACCTCCTCGCGGGCGTCGGTGATCGAGATCTGGTTGATGTCGAAGTCGAAGTTCTTCTCGCCCGGCTTGTAGGACGTGTTGAACGGGACCTTCACCCACTGCACCTCGTCGGCCGAGAAGCCGAGCTCCTCGGCGACGGCGTACGCCACGGCGGACTCGAAGCCCTGGCCGTTGGTGGGGTCGTTGTCGCGGAACCACGGGTCGTACGCCGGGGAGTCGGTGCCGATGGTGAGCCGGCCCTCCTCCAGCACGGGCAGGCTCTCCTTCGCGCACTGCTCCTCGGCGGCCGCGGTGTCGGTGGGGGTGGGGTCGGTGGCCGTGTCGGTGCCCTCGTCGGCGGGGGCGCACGCCGCGGCGGCGAGCAGCAGGGGTGCCGCCACGGCTGTGGACCAGCGGGCGGGCCGGATGCGGGCGCGGATGCTCATGCCGGAAATCGTACGGCCGCGGGGGTGCGCGACCGTGCGATCTCGCGGACCGGCCCGTCGCCCCTCGTCACGACGCGTGGTCTGGGTCACCCCCGATTGCAACTCGTTGCATAGGTAGGGCACCATCGGGCCATGGCCCTGGAGCACGCACTGCTGGTCGCGCTGAGCGAGCAGCCCGCCTCGGGCCTCGACCTCGCCAAGCGGTTCAGCCGCTCCATCGGGTTCTTCTGGTCCGCCACCCACCAGCAGATCTACCGCGTGCTGGCGCGGATGGACGCCGCCGGCTGGGTCACCGCGAGCGAGGTCGCGCAGACGGGGGCGCCGACCAAGAAGGTGTACGCCGTCTCCCCCGCCGGCCGCGAGGCGCTCGCCGCCTGGCTGGCCGAGCCCGGCGACCTGCAGCCGTTGCGCAGCGAGCTGGCGGTCAAGCTGCGCGGGGCGTCGTTCGGCGACCGCGCCGCCGTGCTGGAGGCGGTGCGCGGCCACCTGGCCGACCACGCCACCCGGCTGGCCCACTACGAGCAGCTGATGAAGCGCGACTACCCCGACCCCGCCCGGCTGTCCGGGCTCGAGCTCGACCAGTACCTCGTCCTGCGCGGCGGGATCCGGCTCGAGCAGTTCTGGATCGACTGGCTCACCGAGTACCTGGAGGCACACGCCCGATGACCCCCACCGCCTACCCGCACCTGCTCTCCCCGATCACGCTGGGCGGGCTGACCCTGCGCAACCGGGTCGTCATGGGCTCCATGCACACCGGCCTCGAGGACCGCATCCGCGACCTGCCGGCGCTGGCGGAGTACTACGCCGAGCGGGCCCGCGGCGGCGTCGGCCTCATCGTCACCGGCGGCTACGCCCCCAACAAGCGCGGCTGGCTCAAGCCGCTCGCCTCGGAGATGACCACCCGGCTCCAGGCGATGCGGCACCGCGACGTCACCGGGCCGGTCCACGACGCCGGCGGCGCGATCGCGATGCAGGTGCTGCACGCCGGCCGCTACGCCTACCACCCGCTGTCGGTGAGCGCGTCCGCGCAGAAGTCGCCGATCACGCCGTTCAAGCCGTCGGCGCTGTCGACCCGCGGCGTCGACCACACCGCCACCGACTTCGCGAAGTCCGTCGCGCTGGCGAAGAAGGCCGGCTACGACGCGGTCGAGATCATGGGCTCCGAGGGCTACCTGATCAACCAGTTCCTCGCCGCCCGCACCAACGACCGCACCGACCGCTGGGGCGGCACCGCCCGCAAGCGGATGGAGCTGCCCCGCGAGATCGTCCGCCGCTCCCGCGAGCTGGTCGGCGACGACTTCCCGATCGTCTACCGGATCTCGCTGCTCGACCTCGTCGAGGGCGGCCAGACCTGGGACGAGGTCGTCGAGCTCGCGCACCTGCTGGAGGACGCCGGCGTCACGGCGTTCAACACCGGCATCGGCTGGCACGAGGCGCGGGTCCCCACGATCATCACGCAGGTGCCTCGGGCGGCCTGGCGCTCCTCGACCGCCCGGCTCAAGGCCGAGGTGTCGGTGCCGGTGTGCGCGTCCAACCGGATCAACACCCCCGAGCTGGCCGAGCAGATCCTCGCCGACGGCGACGCCGACCTGGTCTCGATGGCACGGCCGCTGCTGGCCGACCCGGAGTTCGTCAACAAGGCCGCCGAGGACCGCGCCGACGAGATCAACACGTGCATCGCCTGCAACCAGGCCTGCCTCGACCACGTCTTCAGCAACCAGAAGGCCTCCTGCCTGGTGAACCCGCGCGCCTGCCGGGAGACCACGCTGGTGCTCGGCCCGACGCGCCGTTCCTCGCGGGTGGCCGTCGTGGGCGCCGGCCCGGCCGGCCTCGCCACCGCGGTCTCCGCGGCCGAGCGCGGCTTCGAGGTCACCCTGTTCGAGAAGAACCACGAGATCGGCGGCCAGTTCCGGCTCGCGATGGCCGTGCCCGGCAAGGAGGACTTCGCCGACACGCTGCGCTACTACACGCGCCGGCTCGAGGTGCTCGGCGTCGACGTGCGGCTCGGCACCAAGGCCACCGTCGGCGTCCTGAAGGAGTACGACGAGGTCGTCGTCGCGACCGGCGTCGAGCCGCGGATCCCGGAGCTGAAGGGCGTCGACCACGACAAGGTCGTGACGTACGCCGAGGTGCTCTCCGGCGCCGTCGTCCCCGGCAGGCGGGTGGCCGTCATCGGCGCCGGCGGCATCGGCGTCGACGTCTCGCACTGGCTGACCCACGACCCGGCCGACGACCTCGACGACTGGCTGGCCCACTGGGGTGTCGGCGACCCGGCTGTGCACCCCGGCGGCCTGACCGAGCGCAAGCCGCGCACCCCGGTCCGCGAGGTGACCCTCGTCCAGCGCAAGACCACCCCGATCGGCATCCACCTCGGCAAGACCTCCGGCTGGGCGCACCGCGCCGTGCTCAAGCAGGCCGGGGTCGTGCAGGTGGTCGGCGCGTCGTACACCCGCGTCGACGACGACGGCCTCCACATCCTCGTGGACGGCGAGGAGCGGGTGCTCGACGTCGACCACGTCGTGCTCTGCGCCGGTCAGGAGTCGGTGCGTTGGCTGCACGACGAGCTCGTCGCGGCCGGCGTCTCCACCCACCTCATCGGCGGCGCCGACGTCGCCGCCGAGCTCGACGCCAAGCGCGCCATCGAGCAGGGCACGCGGGTGGCGGCGGCGCTGTAGCGGCGCGGCGCGCCTACGATCCGCGGGTGCAGCAGGGGGACGCCGACTCGGCGACGCAGGAGCTCGTGCCGGTCCCCGGTGCGGCTGGGGATCCGGACGGCTGGCGTGGTGCGTGGCGCGCGCTCGGCTGGGCCCTGCTCGCCGCGTGGGTGGTGACGACCCCCGCGCACGTCGTCCTCGGCGACAGCACCACGGACCCCGTCGAGCCCTTGCGGGTCTCGGGCATCGACGACGGCGGGAACATCGTCACCGTCGCGATGCTGGGTCGGGAGGCCGACGGCGGCCTCGCACTGACGGTCGGTGCCCTGTGGCTTGCTTCCGTCGGCCTGCTCGTCCTCGGGCCCCGGCCGCGGCGGGCCACCCGGTGGTCCTGGTTCTGGCTGCTGTGCATGGTGCCGCCGGTCGGCGTGCTGGCCTTCCTGGCGCTCGGCGGCCCGACCTCGCTGGTGCGACCCTCGGCTGACCCGGACGACCGTCTGAGCGGGTTCATGGGCTTCGGCCTGCTGGTGATCGTCGGCAACGCGGTGACCTGGGCGGTCGCGCTCGCGACCGTCGCGTCCTGACCCGCCTGCCCTCGACCACGGCACCATGGGTCCGTGGAGGGAGCGCGGGAACGGCTGGAGGCGGACCGTCGGGAGACGGTGCGGCGGCTGGCGAGCCTGACCGGCGACTACGAGGGCATCGTCGCGGCCTCGCGGGACACCAACGCCGACGACGAGCACGACCCGGAGGGCGCCACGATCGCGTTCGAGCGGTCGCAGGTCGGCGCCCTCGTGCGGCAGGCGCGTGAGCACCTCGAGGAGATCGACGCCGCGGCGGCCCGGCTCGAGGCCGGGACCTACGGGACCTGCGAGCGCTGCGGCGAGCCCATCGCCGTGGGTCGACTCGAGGCGCGGCCGACGGCACGGCTGTGCATCCGGTGCGCCTCGGCCCGCTGACCGTGCGCGGGCTGGCTAGGTTGGCGGTGTGACAGGCGCCGAGATCCGCGACTTCAGCGACGACGAGGCCCGCCGGGCGATCGTGTGCAAGTGGGGGCAGGTCGACGACGGCGTGCTCCCGGCCTGGGTCGCGGAGATGGACTACGCCGTCGCCCCCGTCATCGAGGAGGCCGTGGTCGCCGCAGTCCGGCTCGGCATGACCGGCTACCCGTCGTTCCAGGACGGCGAGCTGGGCGCGGCGTACGCCGGGTTCGCGGCGCGCCACTTCGACCACCACGTCGACCCGGCCTGGGTCATCCCGGTGGTCGACGTGACCGCGGGGATGCGGCTGGCGCTCGACGTGCTGAGCGACCCGGGGCCGATGGTGATGCCGATGCCGGTGTACGCGCCGCAGCTCGCCGTCCCCGGCATGACCGGCCGGGAGCGGGTCGACCTGGTGCTCGACCCCGACGCCGAGCGCGCCGAGATCGAGCTCGACCGGCTGGCGGCCCTGTTCCGCGACGGCGCCCGGACGCTGCTGCTGACGCAGCCGCACAACCCGTGGGGCCGGGTCTTCACCCGCGCCGAGCTCGAGGGGATCCGCGATGTCGTCGTCGAGCACGGCGCCCGCGTCATCAGCGACGAGATCCACGCGCCGCTGGTGCTGCCCGGCGCCGAGCACGTCCCCTACCTCTCGCTCGAGGGCACCCACGACCACGCGGTCGCGCTGGTGGCGGCGAGCAAGGCGTTCAACACCGCCGGGCTGCGCTGCGCGCAGGTCGTGGTGCCGGACGAGGCCGCCCGCAAGGCGATCCTGTCGGCGCCGGTCGCCCGCAACGACTCGTGGTCGCCACTCGGCGTCGTCGCGGCGGTGGCGGCGTACACCCACGGCGACGACTGGCTGGCGGCGCTGGTGACCCGGCTCGACGGCCAGCGCCGGCTGCTGGGCGAGCTGCTGGCGACGTACCTGCCGCGGGCGCGGATGCGGCCGCTCGAGGGCACCTACCTCGCCTGGCTCGACCTGCGCGGCTACGGCCACGCCGACCCGGCCGCCGTGGCGCTGGAGAAGGGGCGGGTCCGGCTCGCACCGGGCCACGACTACCAGCCGGGGCTGGAGGGGCACGTCCGGCTCAACATCGCGACCTCGCCCGAGCGGCTGACCGAGATCATCCGGCGTACGGCGGCCGCACTGGCCTGAGCCGGCCACCATCGAGGAATCGGGGGACACGATGAGCAGGACGATCTACACCGAGCTGGCCGAGGAGTACGCGCGCCACTCGGAGACCGGCCCGCCGAACGCGCTCTACGACCGCCCCGAGATCCTGCGTCTCGCCGGGCCGCTCGCCGGGCGCGACGTCCTGGAGCTCGGCTGCGCGGCCGGGCACCTGACCCGGCTGATGCTCGACGAGGGGGCGGCCGTCACGGCCGTCGACGGGTCCGAGGCGATGGTGGCGACGGCCCGCGCCCGGGCGCCCGAGGCGACGGTGCACCTCGCCGACCTGGGCGACCCCGGGGCGCTCCGGATGGTCCCGGGCGGCGGCGTCGACGTCGTGACCGCCTCGCTGGTGCTGCACTACCTGCCCGAATGGCGACCGCTGATGGCGGAGATCAGCCGCGTGCTGCGACCGGACGGGGTGCTCGTCCTGTCGGTCCACCACCCGATCACCGGCTGGCTGCTCGCCGGCCGCGAGGACTACCACCGGGTCGAGGAGGTCGAGGAGCAGTGGAACGTCGCCGGCGTCCCGACTGTCGGCCGGATGTGGCGCCGTCCGGTCTCCGGGGTCTTCGCTCCCCTGCTCGAGGCCGGGCTGGTCGTGGACGCGGTCACCGAGCCGCTGCTCGACGAGGAGCAGGCTCGCACCATCACCGACGAGCGGATGCGGTGGACGCTGACCACCCAGCCGGTGTTCCTGTTCGTCCGCGCCGGGCGCCCCGCCCACCACGGGGCAGTGGGTCAGGACAGCCGGAACACGTAGGCGAACGCGGTCCGGGTGTAGCCGATCCCCCGCCCGCTGCCGCGGATCCGGTCCGGGTCGGCGGCCTCGGGGCGCTTCGGCACGAGGTAGGTCTCGAGCCCCTCCTCGTCGAGCGAGTACCGGTCGCCGCGGTGCCGGACGGCGGCGACCAGCGCCAGCCGCGGGTCCAGCGCGGCCAGCGAGGCATCGCCGTGGCTGGTGTTCGCGAGCAGCAGCCCGCCCGGCGCGAGGTAGCGCGCGCAGTGGTCCCAGACCGGCCCGGCGTAGAGCGACACGAGCAGGTCGAAGCCGCCGTCCGGCAGCGGGAGCGGCTCGGTGTAGTCGCCGGGCAGGAAGGTCACGTCGGTGCCCGCACCGGCGCGGGTCCGCCCGGCGAGCTCGGCGCCGACCCGGTCCTTGTCGGCGAAGAACCTGGCGGCCCGCCGGTCCGTGTCGACGTAGGTGACCGACGGGATCGCGGTCGACGGCGACAGGTCGACGTAGCTGCCCGGGTAGAGCGCGCGCCGCGGCGCCCAGCGGTCGGCGAGCGCGGCGAAGAGCCCGGACCGGTCGCCGATCGACTCGCGGTACGACGACCACGTTGCCTTGGTCGCCCTGGTGCGCGTCTGCTCAGCCACCGTGCTGCGGCTGCGCCGCGACCATGTCGGCGTACCACTGGAACGACTTCTTGGGCGTCCGCTCCTGCGTCTCGAAGTCGACGTGCACCAGCCCGAACCGCTGCGTGTAGCCCTCGGCCCACTCGAAGTTGTCGAGCAGCGACCAGCAGTAGTAGCCGCGGATGTCGACGCCGCGCTTGATCGCGGTGGCGACGGCGTTGAGGTGGGACTCGAGGTAGTCGATGCGGCGCTGGTCGTCGACGACGCCGTCGGGGCCGGGCTCGTCGGGCCACGAGGAGCCGTTCTCGGTGATGTAGATCGGCGGCAGCGCGGCGCGGTAGCGGGACCGGAAGATGATCAGCCACTCACGTAGCGCGTCCGGCGCGACCGGCCAGCCACGGCCGGTGACCGGGTAGCCGAGCACGTCGAGCTGCTCGAACGGGATCGGCTGGTCCTCGGGCGTGGCCGCGATCTTCAGCGGGCCGTAGTAGTTGACCCCGTAGAAGTCCAGGGGCTGCCGGATGGTCGCGAGGTCGCCGGGGCGGATGAGCTCCTCGAGCAGCGGCGCCAGGTCGAACGGGTACCGGCCGAACAGCATCGACTCGGCGAACATGCCGTTCCACAGCGCGTCGAACAGCTTGGCCGCGCCGACGTCGGCGTCGGCGTCGCTGGCCGGCCAGATCGGCGCGTGGTTGTTGGCGCAGCCGACGCTCTCGGCGCCCGCGGCGCGCAGCGCGACCGCCGCGCGGCCGTGGCCGAGGAGCAGGTGGTGCGCGACCGGAAGCGCGTCGAACAGCAGCTCCTTGCCGGGCGCGTGCCGGCCCTCGCCGTACCCGAGCAGCGTCACGACGTTCGGCTCGTTGACCGGGACCCAGTGCTCGACCCGGTCGGCGAACGCCTCGCCGACGATGCCGGCGTACTCGGCGAACCGGTCGACCGTGGCGCGGTTGAGCCAGCCGCCGTCGTCCTCGAGCGCCTGCGGCAGGTCCCAGTGGAAGAGCGTGACCATCGGCTGCACGCCGGCCTCGAGCAGTCCGTCGAGGAGCCGGTCGTAGAAGTCGAGGCCCTTCTGGTTGGCCGGGCCGGAGCCCGTGGGCTGGATCCGCGGCCACGCGACCGACAGCCGGTAGCCGCCGACGCCGAGCCGCTTCATCAGCGCGACGTCCTCCTCCCACCGGTGGTAGTGGTCGCAGGCGACGGCGCCCGACGAGCCGTCCTTGATGCGGCCGGGCTCGGCGCAGAAGGTGTCCCAGACGCTGGGTCCCCTGCCGTCCTCGTCGACGGCTCCCTCGATCTGATACGACGCGGTGGAGGTTCCGAGGCGGAAACCCGGGGGAAGTTGCGGGAACACGAGATCATTCTTGCCATGACCGTCGAGGTACGTCGTGGCAGTTCCCGATTCGTGACTCGAGAGGAGGGGCGGAGCACGCGGCACTCGTTCTCCTTCGGGCCGCACTACGACCAGGACAACGTCGGGTTCGGGCCACTGCTGTGCCACGACGACCACCTGCTCAAGCCGGGCGCCGGCTTCCCCGACCACGGGCACCGCGACCTCGAGATCGTCACCTGGGTGCTCACCGGGATGGTCGAGCACACCGAGGAGGGGCAGGAGACCGTGCGGCTCGGGCCGGGCGCGGTGGCCGTGCAGTCCGCCGGCACCGGCATCCGCCACGGCGAGGTCGCCGCCCAGGACGCCGGCCCCACCCGGTTCGTGCAGGCGTGGCTGACGCCCGACGAGGACGACGTGGAGCCGTCGTACGACGTGCGGCGGCCGACGATCCACACCGGCGAGCTGACGCCGGTCGCCGGCGCCGGCACCTCGCTGGCGATCGGCACCGAGGGCGCGACGCTGTCGGTCGCGCGGCTCGAGGCCGGCCAGCACGTGACGCTGCCCGGCGCCCCGCTGCAGCACGTGTTCGTGGCGAACGGGTCGCTGGGGCGCTCCAGCCTCGCCGAGCCGCTGCAGGCCGGCGACGCCTTCCGCATCACCGACGACCCGGGGCTGACGGTGACCGCCGCGTCCCCCACCGAGCTGCTCGTGTGGACCTTCACCCGCTGACGAGACCGCGGTCAGCTTCCAACGGGCTGCGTCGCCCGCGGCAGCTGTGGCAAGGTCAGAGCGCGGGTCAGCCGCAGCACCAAGAGGAGACGAGGTAGATGGCCACCTCAGAGCGTCCCAGGGTGGACGTGGGGCACTACACCTATCGGGTGACGTGGTCCGCCGAAGACAGCGGGTACGTCGCCACCTGCCTCGAGTTCCCGTCGCTGTCTTGGCTGGAGGAGTCGCGCGGTGACGCGATCGACGGCCTGGAGCGGTTGATCACCGAGGTCGTCGCGGACATGGAGGACAACGGCGAGAAGGTCCCGGTGCCCCTGGCCGAGCGCAAGTTCTCGGGCACCTTCAACGTCCGGATCGGCGAGCACCTCCACCGCCGCCTGGCCATGCATGCCGCCGAGGAGCGCATGAGCCTCAACCAGTACGTCGTGAAGAAGCTCGCGTCCGGCTGACGCGGGTCCCACGTCGGCGGGCGTGTTTGGCTACTGCGTTGCGCGGCGTCCTGCGAGCAGCAGCCGCGCGGAGCGGACGACGAGCAAGGCCGCGACCGTGGCCACCACGGCCCCCATGACGCGCATCCACGTCGGTGCGTCCGGATCGAGTGCCGTGATGAGGGCGACGATGAGGACGACCACGTCCAGCACCAGAACCGCCACGCTCGGCGCTGACTTCAGCTGGATGCGGGACACGCGCACACGCTAGGTCACCGCAGCACGGTGAGGGCGCCGGGGAGGACCTCGACGACCGCGGGCGGCTCGGTGAGGCCGGGCAGGCTGCCGAGTGGCTCGCCGTCGCCGCCGACCGGGATCGGGGTGCGGGCGCGGCCGCGGATCTCGACCCGCCTGCCGGTGAGCACGGTGACCTCGGGGCGGTCGACGTGGCGGCCGTCGTACACCGTCGGCAGCGCGCGGACCAGCGCCGGCCGCGAGCCGGCCTCGATGACGACCACGTCCAGCACGCCGTCCTCGACCGAGGCGTCGGGCGCGATCCGCATCCCCTTGCCGTAGTAGGCGGAGTTGGCGACCACGACCGTGGCGGCGGAGTACTCGCGCTCCTCGCCGTCGACGCTGACCCGGTAGCGGCCGGGGCGGTACGTCGCCAGCGAGACCACCGCGGCGTACGGGTACTGCAGCGAGCCGGGCAGCCAGTGGACCCGGTCGACGATCGCGGAGGCGCGGGCGTCGAGGCCGGCGTAGACGGAGCCGGCGACGAATCGGGTCTCCTCGCCACGGGTCCACGACAGCAGGTCGACGGCCCGCGGCTCGCCCTCGAGCAGCAGCCGGGCCTGGCCCTCGGGGTCCTCGGGCAGGCCGAGCATCCGGGCGAAGTCGTTGCCCCGGCCGGCGGGCAGCACGCCGAGGGTGCCGCCCCCGCGGGAGACCTCTCCGGCCAGCGACGACAGCATCCCGTCGCCGCCGACCGAGACCACCACGTCGCCGCGGGACAGGGCCCCGGCGACCAGGTCCTTCGTGGCGCGGGGGCCGGGCGAGTAGGTGACGTCGACGGTCGCGCCGGCGTCGCGCAGCAGCCGGGCCACCGGCACGACCGCCTCCGGGGCGGCGCCGCCGCCCGAGGCCGGGTTGACCAGGAACGAGAAGCTGCGGACCTGGCGGTCCTGCTGCTGGCCGGGCTGCTGCTCGGGTCGGGGCGCGGTCACGGGACCAGCACCCCCGGGTTGAGGATCCCGGTCGGGTCGAGCTCCGCCTTCACCGCCCGCAGGATCCCGACGCCGACCTCGCCGATCTCGCGGGCGAACCACGGCTTGTGGTCGGTGCCGACGGCGTGGTGGTGGGTGATCGTGGCGCCGGCGGCGAGGATCGCGTCGCTGGCGGCGGCCTTGGCGGCCCACCACTGCGCGACCGGGTCGTCGGCCTCCTTGGCGGCGACGGTGAAGTAGAGCGAGCAGCCGGTCTCGTAGACGTGGGAGATGTGGCAGAGCACCAGCGCGGAGTCGAGCTTCGACTCCAGCGCGGCCTTCACCTCGGCGTGGACCTGCTCGAACCGCGACCAGAACGTGGCGGTCTCGAGGGTCTCGACGAGGACGCCGACGTCGAGCAGCGCGTCGCGCAGGTACGGCGCCCGGAAGCGGCCCTCGGCCCAGGCCTGGCCGGGCTCCTCCCCCAGCGCGGTGCCGCCGAGGCCCTCGAGGACGGCGGTGACGACCTGGCGACGCGCCGCGACGGCCTCCGGGGTGCCCTCGTAGCCGGTGATCATCAGGCAGCCGCCGGCCGAGTCGCCGCCGACCGCCTCGGGCCGGGCCAGGTTGACCGCGGTCTCGGACTCGTCGGAGAGCCGCAGCACGGTCGGCTGCAGCCCGGCCTGGGCGAGGGTGCGGATCGCGGCGGCGCCCTCGGCGAACGACGGCCAGCGCCAGCCCTCGTAGATCTTGACCTCCGGCAGCCTCCGCACCCGGACCGTCACCGCCGTGATGACGCCGAGGACACCCTCCGAGCCGAGCAGCAGCTGCCGCAGGTCGGGGCCGGCGGCGCTGGCGGGTGCCGAGCCGAGGTCGAGCCGGCCGGCGGGGGTGGCGACGGTGAGCCCGACGACCATCGCGTCGAACCGGCCGTAGCCGGCCGACGACTGGCCGGACGAGCGGGTCGCGGCGAAGCCGCCGATGGAGGCGTACTCGAAGGACTGCGGGAAGTGGCCGAGCGTCAGACCGTGCTCGGCCAGCAGCGCCTCGGCCTCGGGGCCGCGCAGCCCCGGCTCGAGGGTCGCCGTCATCGAGACCGGGTCGACGTCGACCAGCCGGTCCATCCGGGCCAGGTCGAGGCTGACGACCCCGGCGTACCCGTCGCGCCGGGCGGCGAGGCCGCCGGTGACGGAGGTGCCGCCGCCGAACGGGACCACCGCCAGGTGGTGGTCGACCGCGAAGGCGAGCACCGCGGCGACCTCGTCGTGGCTCGCCGGCCGCACCACCACGTCGGGAGCGTCGGTCAGGTCGCCCTCGCGGGCGCGGAGCAGGTCGGGGGTGGACTTGCCGCGGGTGCGCAGCCGCCGGGTCTCGTCGTCGGTGAGCACCGCGTCGTCGCCGAGGATCCCGCGCAGCCCGTCCACGAGCTTGGCGTCGAGGGCCCGGGCCGGCGGTGCGGCCGGCGCGGGGGCGGGCCGCTCGTCGAGGCCGAAGGCCAGCTCGACCAGGGCGCGGGCGTTGTCGGGGAGCGGGCTCGCGGCGGCCGCGTCGCCCCAGCGCTGCGGGTGCATCTCACGGGTCATGCGTTACAGTGTGACACATGGCGTCACTTCGTCACAGCAATGGCTCCGGCGGCGGGCCGCAGGACGGCTACCTCGACGCCGCCCGCGAGTGCATCCTCGACGTCGGCTGGCGGCGTACGACGCTCACCGAGGTGGCCCGCCGGGCGGGCGTCTCGCGGATGACGATCTACCGCGCCTGGCCCGACATGCCGCAGCTGCTCGGCGACCTGATGACCCGCGAGTGGGGTGGCGTCGTGACCGCCTCGGTGGCGGCAGCCGGCCCCGACGGCCCTGCCGAGTCCGACCCGGTCGAGAAGCTGGTCGCCCAGGTGGCGGCGACCGTGAGGGCGCTGCGCGACAACGAGCTGTTCCTGCGGATCGTCGAGCTGGACCCGGAGCTGCTGCTGCCCTACCTGCTCTCGCGCCGCGGCCGGTCGCAGGACGCGATCCTCGCGCTGGTCGAGGGGGCGGTCCGCGACGGCCAGGCCGCAGGTGCCGTCCGCGACGGCGACCCGGCCGCGATCGCGCGGGCGGTGGTGCTGGCCACCCACGGCTTCGTGCTGTCGGCGCACACGATGGTCGACGACGCGGTCTCCGAGGCCGACCTCGACGAGGAGCTGCGGGTGCTGCTGCGACGGACGCTGGCGCGGTGAGCTCGCGATGAGCGTCCCGACGTACCCCCCGACCCGGATCACCCCGGGCCTGACCGGGGTTCCCGAGTCCGTCGACCTGGTCGTGGTCGGCCTCGGCGTCACCGGTGCCGGCGTCGCCCTCGACGCGGTCACTCGCGGCCTGTCGGTGCTGGCGGTCGACGCCTTCGACCTCGCGTGGGGCACCTCGCGGTGGTCGTCGAAGCTCGTGCACGGCGGGCTGCGGTACCTCGCCCACGGCCAGGTCGGCGTCGCCCACGAGAGCGCCGTCGAGCGCGGCATCCTGATGGAGGTCACGGCGCCGCACCTGACCCACCCGATGCCGTTCCTGATCCCGCTCACCTCCGCGGTCTCCGGCACCCAGGCCACCATCGCCCGGGCCGGGCTGGTGGCCGGCGACCTGCTGCGCCGTGGCGCCCGCACCAGCCGCGACCTGCTGCCCCGGCCCCGCAAGGTCTCCGCCCGCGAGGCGCTCGCGCTCGCCCCCGGGCTGCGCGAGGAGGGGCTGCGCGGCGGCCTCCTCTACTGGGACGGCCGACTCGAGGACGACGCCCGGCTGGTCACCACGATCGCCCGCACCGCTGCCGACCACGGCGCCCACGTCCGGACCCGCGCACGGGTCGTCGCCGCCAGGGGCACCGGGGTCGAGCTACGCGACGAGCTGACGGGCGCCACCCACCGGGTCGCCGCCCGCGCGGTGGTCAACGCCGCCGGGGTGTGGGCCGGCGACCTGGTCGACGAGGTCCGGCTGCGCCCCTCCCGCGGCACCCACGCCGTGCTCCGCGCCGACACCCTGCCCGGGCTGCGGACCGCGGTGACCGCGCCGGTGCCGGGCTCGACGAGCCGGTTCGTGATGGTCCTCCCCCAGCCCGACGGCACCCTCTACGTCGGCCTCACCGACGAGCCCGCCGACGGCCCGGTCCCCGACGTCCCCGAGCCGACCGAGCCGGAGATCGGCTTCCTGCTCGACGTGGTCTCGGCGGCGTTCGGCCGGCAGCTGCGACGGTCCGACGTGGTCGGCGCGTACGCCGGGCTGCGGCCGCTGCTCGACACCTCGGGCGCGGGCGACCCGGGTGGCGCCGGCGAGGACGGGGAGGGCGGCGGGGCGACCGCCGACCTCTCCCGCCGGCACGCGGTGCTCCCCTCCGCCACCGGCGTGGTGACGGTCGTCGGCGGCAAGCTCACGACGTACCGGCAGATGGCCGAGGACGCCGTCGACGCCACCGGCCTCGACGCCGGACCCTGCCGCACCCACTCCCTCCCGCTGGCCGGCGCCGCGCCGCGGGAGCGGCTGGCCGCGCTGGAGCTGCCGGGCCGGCTGGTCCGCCGCTACGGCACCGACGCCGCGCTGGTGCTGGAGAACGCCCGCGCCGTCACCGGCCTCGACGACGACGCGCTGCTGGCGCCGGTCGCCGACGGCGTGCCGGTGACGCTGGCCGAGCTGGTCTTCGGCGTCACCCACGAGGGCGCCGCCGACGCCGACGACCTGCTGGACCGGCGTACCCGCGTCGGGATGGTCCCCGCCGACCGGGAGAGGGCGCTGCCCGCCGCGCGGCGGGCGCTCGACCTCGCCGCCGCGGCCCGCAACCGGTGACAGGGCCGGCGCGCGGACGTAGGTTGCCCGCATGGGGGACGAGCTCGAGGTCAGGCCGCTGACACCCGAGACCTGGGACGCGTTCGCGGCCCTGGTGGAGCGGCACAACGGGATCTTCGGCGGGTGCTGGTGCATCTACTTCCACCCCGACTGCGCCGAGCGCGGCCAGGGGTACGACGGCAACAAGGCGCTCAAGAAGAAGCTGGTGGAGCAGGGGGCGGCCCACGCGGCGCTCGTGATGGACGGCGACCGCGCGGTGGCCTGGGCGGAGTACGGGACGCCGGAGGAGCTGCCGAACATCCACCACCGCAAGGACTACGAGAAGGCCGGCGACCCGCCGCCGGACTTCCGGATCACCTGCATCTTCATCGACCGGGAGTACCGCCGGCGCGGGCTCACCCGCCTCGCGCTGCGCGGCGCCCTCGACCTGATCGCCGGGGCCGGCGGCGGAGTGGTCGAGGGCTACCCGCAGGACCTCTCCGACGGGCGTCGGGTCGGCAACTCGTTCCTCTACAACAGCACCCGCGCGGTGTACGAGGAGCACGGGTTCGAGTACGTGCGCCCGAAGGGCAAGGGGCACACCGTGATGCGCCGCGTGGTCGACCCGGCATCCGGTGCCCCGAGGCACCACTCGCACGCCGGCGGAGGCCGATCCGCATGACCAGCACCTTCGGCTTCACGCCCGGCCGGCCGCCGGAGTGGGACGTCGAGCGCTTCCTGCGCGGTGACGAGGTCGCGACGGCAGTGGTCACCCTGGAGCGGAACCGGCGCACGTTCGCGTGGAAGTGCGCCGGGCTGGGGCCCGAGGCGCTGCGGCTGCGACTCGGCCCGTCGTCCGTGACGCTGGGCGGCCTGCTCAAGCACCTGGCCTGGGTCGAGGAGCTCTACTTCCAGACCCGGCTGGCCGGCCGCCCGCCCATGGCGCCGTTCGACCGGCTGGACCTCGAGCAGGACTGGGAGGACTGGGCCTGGGACACGGCGGCCGACGACAGCCCGGAGGCGCTGCGCGAGCTCTGGGGCGCCGCGGTGCACCGCTCCCGCGACGCGCTGGCGACGGCGCTGGCCGACGGCGGGCTCGACCACACCTCCCCGGACGGGATGAGCCTGCGCCGGCTGCTGGCAGACATGATCGAGGAGTACGCCCGCCACACCGGCCACGCCGACCTGCTCCGCGAGCAGGTGGACGGGGTGGTCGGCGAGGGCCCGCCGCAGGACTTCCCGGTGCCGTGAGCACCGGAGCACCGAACCTCCCCGCCGGAGCCGGATCCGGGCTAGCGTCCCGGGCATGGACATGCTCACGGGGGAACAGATCGCCGAGGCCGGCCTTGCCGACTGGCGCAAGCTGGCGCAGGGCCTGCACGCCCGCTACGAGGTCGATGACTTCGGCACCGCCGCCCGCTTCGTCACTGCCGTCGGCGAGGACGGCGACGCGCTCGGCCACCACCCGCGCGTGGCGATCGGACCGAGGTACGTCGACCTCAAGCTGAGCTCGGACGACGCCGTCTACCGCGACGACGAGGGCACCGAGCACGTCGTTGAGTGGGTGACCCGGAAGGACGTGGAGCTCGCGCGGCGGATCACCGAGCTCGCCGCCGACCACAAGGTGAGTGCCGACCCGGCCTCCGTCAGCGTGATCGAGCTCGGCCTCGACACGGCCCGCTCGGCGACCATCGCCCCGGTGTGGGCCGCGCTGCTGACCGGGGACCCCGGGGCCCAGGGCCGCGGAACGCCGAGCGACGAGGTCCGGGACGCAACGGGACGGGTGCCGAACCTGTGGTTCGGCGACGCCGACGAGTCCGACGAGTCCGCGTCCGCCCGGCAGCGGTTCCACGTCGAGGTCTACGTGGCCCCCGAGGCGGCCGGGCAGCGAATCGCCGCCGCGCTCGCCGCGGGTGGGACCGTCGTCGACGACTCGGAGGCGCCCTCACTCACCGTGATCGCCGACCAGGACGGCAATCGGGCAGTTGTCTGCGCCGACGTCTCCACTGCGGGGAAGGGCTGAACCCTCCCCCGGCGCTCAGCGGTCGGCGACGCTGATGCGCACGTCGATCCCATTGGCGTCGACCGGGCCCATGAGGCCGCCCAGCACGCCGACGAGCACGCCGATCGCGACCAGGGAGCCGATCGGGGCGCCCTCGCGGGCCGCCGGTCGGGTGCGCTGCCAGGCGTACCAGTCCGAGCTGCTGAAGGCCGCCAGCCCTGCCAGCGCCGCGGCCGTGGTTGCGAGCGAGAGGATCAACCAGGCGGCCTGGCCCGCGTCGCCGACCGAGAGGATTCCGAGGACCTCGGCGACCAGGGCGAGCCCCAGCACGACCCAGGCGAGGACGACCCGGACGGGACGGGCCCGGACGACGCCGGCGGAGACGTAGCCCACGACGAGCCCGCCGAGGACGACGGACACGACGAACGACACCGCGTCGTCCTGCCGACCTCCGCGCGCGCCCAGCGCGACCAGCTGGCCCGCCAGTGACGCCCAGACGACCACCCAGATCGACGTCGGCAGTGGCGGCGCAGCGCCGGGCTGGCCGACTCCCCCGTGCATGCTCACGCCGGCATCCTCACACCCCGCCTCCGGGCGACGGGCAGGGGCACCGATGAGTTTCGCCGTCGACACCGGTCGGTCTCTCACGACAGACTGAACCGGCCTGCCCGGGCTCGGTCGGACAGGCAGCCCGGAGGGGGATCCGGCAGTGAGGACGGCGGACGTGACGACCCAGCAGACGCAGCAGCAGACCAGCCAGAAGACGGACGCGGAGCTCGAGGACTTCCAGGCCCTGGCCCGCCGCTACGAGCGCGAGCTGCTGGCCCACTGCTACCGGATGAGCGGCTCCTTCCACGAGGCCGAGGACCTGGTGCAGGAGACGCTGCTGCGGGCGTGGAAGGCGGCCGGCGACTTCCAGGGCCGCTCGTCGGTCCGCACCTGGTTGTATCGAATTGCCACCAATGTCTGCCTCACTTCACTCGAGGGAAGGCCGCGCCGGCCGCTGCCCACCGGCCTCGGCGCCCCCGGCTCGACCGCCGGCGACCCGCTCGACGAGCAGCCGGAGATCCCATGGCTGCAGCCGGTCCCCGACGCCGCGGTGGTGGTCGAGGAGCGCGACTCGATCCGGCTCGCGTTCGTCGCCGCCCTGCAGCACCTGCCGGCGCGGCAGCGGGCGGTGCTGCTGCTGCGCGACGTACTCCGCTGGTCGGCCACCGAGGTGGCCGAGGCCCTCGGCACCAGCGTCGCCGCCGCCAACTCCGCGCTGCAGCGGGCCCGCGCCACCCTCACCGACCGTGGCCTCACCGAGGACACCGTCGCGCCCGAGCTGAGCCCGGAGCAGGCCGACCTGCTCGACCGGTACGTCGACGCCTTCTGGCGCAAGGACATCGACGCCATCGTGGGGCTGCTGACCGCGGAGGCGGTGTGGGAGATGCCGCCGTTCGCTGGCTGGTACACCGGCGCGGAGAACATCGGCCGGCTCATCGACACCGGCTGCCCGGGCGGCGTCCACGACATGCCGATGGTGCGCACCGACGCCAACGGCCAGCCGGCGTTCGGGCTCTACATGCGCACCCCCGCGGGCGACTTCGTGCCGTTCCACCTGCAGGTGCTCGAGCTCGAGGGCGACCGGGTGGGGCACGTGGCGGCGTTCTTCGACACCGACCTGTTCGCCCGGTTCGGGCTGCCCGACCGGCTGCCGGCGGAGGTCGGCGAGACCCTCCTCGACCGGGCAGCGGGCCCGCGGTGACCGGCCCGCGGGCGGCGACGCTCGCGGGAGGCCTCGACCTGCTGGAGCGGTCGCTCCACTACACCCGCTCCGCGCTGGCGGAGGTGGGGCCGGGCGACCTGCGCCGGCCGACGCCGTGCGCCGGGTGGTCGCTGGGCGACCTGCTGGCGCACATGGAGGACTCCCTCGACACCTTCACCGAGGCGGCGACCGGGCGGGTCGACCTCGCGCCCGCCACAACCGGCCTGGTGCCCGGGCCGCGGGTCGACCGGCTGCAGGCGAAGGCGTGCGCGCTGCTGGGCGCGTGGCGGCTGTCCGCGCGGGACGACCGGTCCGCGTGCAGCGGCGCGGGCCTCGACGGGCCGGGCGGGGCGACGGTCGGCGGTCTGGCCCTGGGCGCGGGTCTGCTGGTGGCGATGGCGGCGCTCGAGGTGACCGTGCACGGCTGGGATGTCGGCTGGTCGCTGAGCCCGGCGCGGCCGGTGCCGGAGCCGCTGGCCGAGTCGCTGCTCGAGGTCGCACATGTGCTGGTCGGGCCGGAGGACCGGGTCACCCGGTTCGCCGCGCCGGTGGCCGTGCCGGTCGGGGCACCCGCGTCGGCCCGGCTGGTGGGCTTCCTGGGACGGGCCCCGGACCACCAGCCCCCATCTGGGGGACGGCTGGGCAAAATCCCCGCCGAACGGCCCTCGCGAGTGCCGCGCGATTCCTAGCCTGAGCACATGCTGGCCCCGGACGTCGCCACGAGCGACGAGCTGCGCACCTGCCGTGAGCTCGTGCGCTCCGGTCGCATCCGGCAGGCGCTGGTCCGGGCCGCACGGCTCGAGAAGGCGCACCACGCCGCCGAGCGCACCGGCGGCCTCGCCGTGCTCATCGAGTGCCGGCTGGCGCGGGGTGAGCTGGCCGGCGCGATCCGGGCCGCGGAGCCGCTGGCCGCGCTGCAGGACGAGCCCGGCGTGACGGGTGCGGTGGCGTCGTACGCGCTGGCCGAGCTGGCGACCGCGTGCGGCGACCACGACACCGCGGCGGCGCTCTACAACGAGGCCGGTTGCGGGCTCGGCGGCTTCGACGACCCGCTGCTGCTGCCGTGGCGGGCCGGGGCGGCGCTGGCGATGACCCGGCTGTCGCGGCACCGTGACGCCCGGCTGCTGGCCCACGCGCACCTCGACCTGTGCCGCCGCACCGACTCGGCGTACGCCGTCGCGCAGGCGCTGCGGACCGTCGCTGCCACCGACCCGGGCAGCCGGGACCGGGAGGCGATGCTGCGGGAGGCGGTGGCGACGCTGTCCGACACCCTGGCCGGGCGGCTGTCGGCGCAGATCGCCACCGACCTGGCGGCGCTGCTGGTGCTGCACGGCGCGTTCGGCAGCGCCCGGGAGCGTGAGGAGGCGGTCGGGCTGCTGCGCGGCGCGGAGGCGTACGCCGCCCGCGAGGACCTGCCGCCCCTGCTGGACCGGATCGCCCGCCAGCTGGTGCTGCTCGGCGAGGAGCCGTGCCGGCAGCGCCGCGAGCTGCTCGCCGGGCTGACCTCGACCGAGCAGCGCGCCGCCGAGCTCGCCGCGGACGGGCTGAAGAACCGGGAGATCGCCGCCACCCTCGACGTCACCGTGAAGGCGGTCGAGTGGCACCTGTCGAACATCTACAAGAAGCTCGGCATCAGCGGCCGGGCCGGGCTGCTCGAGGCGTTCGGCGCCAACTGACCCGGCCCGCCGGTGGTTGAGGTGCGAGGGCCCCCGGGCCCGAACCTCCGAACCACGCACCGGTGGTTGAGGTGCGAGGGCCCCCGGGCCCGAGCCTCGAAACCCCAGAAGCGAAGGCAGGGCCCGAGCCACATGTCTCGGAGCGCCTCTGCGACTGAGCGTTCAGGCGGTGGTCGGGCGGAGCGCCCAGCGGAGGCTGGTCGCGGTGATGGCCAGCACCAGCATCGCGAGCAGCAGTGCCCCGAGCAGGGGCAGCGGGTCGGCCACCGCGACGTCGGCGACCGCGTCGTACTCGCACCGGATGGTCACCGGTCCGTCGAGGTAGCCGGGGCGGCCGCTGAGCCCCTCGACACCGGGTGGCGCCTCCGGCTGGGGTGCGCGGGTCCGGCAGTAGTCCTCTGTGTACTGCGCCTGGCCCACGACCCACAGGCCGGCCGCGATGACCGCGGCCCCGAGGCTGCCGGCCACCGCCAGCGCGGTGCGCATCGTCCGTCGTCGTCCGTCCCTCATGCCCGGGGCCAACGAGGCCGCTCACCAGCGGTCACGGGCGCGAGGGGGTCCGGCGTCCGGCGTCCGGCGGCCGGGCCAGCGGCAGCAGGGCAGCGCCACCGCCCGCCACGACGGCGAGCACCAGGAAGGCGGCCTCCCACGACCCGGTGAGCTGCGCGAGCAGGGCACCGGCGAACGGGGCCGCGGCGCCCGCGACCAGTGCCGGCGCGTGCAGCAGAGCACTCAACCGGCCGTACGCCGTTGTCCCCCACCGGTCCGAGACCGCGGTCGCCTGCACCAGCGTGTACAGGCCCCGGGCGAGGCCCAGCGCCACGGCCACGGCAATGACCAGCGGGGTGCGCGGCGGCGCCACCGCCAGCGCGGCGGTGAGCACCGCGACGGACCCCGTCACCACGACCGCGCGGCCGGTCACGCTGGTGGCCGCCGCGAGCCGCGCGTAGCCCAACCGTCCCAGCACCTGGCCGACGCCGCCGAGACCGAGCACCAGCGCCGCGGTCCTGGTGTCCACGCCCTGCTCCCGCAGCATCGGCACTAGGTTGACGACCACGGCGTACGCCGCGAACGCGGTCAGCGCGTGGGCTGCGGCGAGCGCCACGAACGCCGCCGAGGCGCCGCCGCCGGCCACAGCAACCCCGGCCGCTCGGGCCCGTCGGGACCTCGGCACGTCGACGTCTGCCGGCCATGGTCGGCGCAGCCCCCACCAGTGAAGCGGCAGCGTGATCGCGGCCGCCAGCAGCATCAGCACCACGAAGGCGACCCGCCAGCCCGCAGCCGCGTCCACGGCAGCGGCCAGCGGGGCGAAGACCGTGCTGGCGAGACCGCCTGCGAGAGTGATCGCGGTCAGCGCCCGGACCCGGTGCGGACCGGCCCAGCGGGTGATCGCGGCGAAGGCGGGGGCGTACAGCGTGCCCGCCATCGCGGCGCCGACCGTCACCCAGCCGACGTAGAAGACCGGCAGCGACGGGGCCGCAGCGACCGTGGCCATGCCGGGCAGCGCCAGCAGCGCGCCGGCCGTCATCACCCGTCGCGGCCCGTGGACGTCGAGGTGGCGACCCACCCACACGCCGACGCCGGCACTGACGAGCTGCGACAGCGACCAGGCGCCGGTGACCTGGGCCGCCGACCAGCCGGTGCCGGCGGCGATGGAGGCCTGGAGCGCGGCGAAGCCGTAGTAGAGGCAGCCCCACGAGGTGATCTGGCTGAGGGCGAGCACGCCGACGACCCGCCGCAGCGCCGCCGGGTCGAGGGCGGCCGCGTCCCCGGCGGGTCCGACGTCGCGACTGCCCGGTGCCGGGCCCGGGTCGAGGACCCGGGCCGGCACGTCGCGGGTCACCGGACCGGGAGGCCCACGTCGACGAGCTCCGGCTTCTCCGTCGGGCCGTAGCAGCCGCCACCGGCCGTGGCGAGGGCCTCGCCGACGGCCGGGTCGGGCAGGCCGTCGAAGGCGCCGGCCCCGTTGCAGACCCCGGTGGCGGGGAGGACCAGGTCGACCCGGTCGGCCGCCTCGAGGTCGCCGTCGATGGCCGCGACCACGGAGCGGACCTGCTCGAATCCGGTCATCGCGAGGAACGACGGCGCCCGGCCGTAGGACTTCATGCCGACGAGGTACAGGCCCGGTTCGGGCTGGGCGAGCTCGCGGTGGCCGTGCGGGGCGACGTCGCCGCAGGAGTGGTGGTCCGGGTGGATCTGGTCGGCCAGCACCCGGGGCGACCCGAGCGCGGGGTCGAGGTCGAGCCGGACCTCGGACAGGAAGGAGAGGTCGGGCCGGAAGCCGGTCACGACGATCACCTCGTCGACGTCGGTGACCTGCCGGCCGCCGGTCGCCACCAGCGTCAGCCGCCCGTCGGGCTGGGACCGGACCGCCTCGGTGCGGAAGCTGGTGACCGGCTCGACGACGCCCGTCGCCGCGGCCTCGCGTGCCGCCTGGCCGAGCCGGCCGCGCTGCTCGAGCTGGTCGTTGTCCCCGCCACCGAACGCGTCGCCCACCGCCGGGCGGCGCAGCAACCAGGACACCCGGGTGCCCGGGTGATCGGCGGCCAGCCGGGCCAACCCGATGAGCACCCCCTGGGCGGAGGCGCCCTTGCCGGCGAGCGCCACGTGCTTGCCGGCGTACCGCGCGGCGACCTCCGGGGCGTCGAAGTCGGGGGTGCCGCGCACGATGCGGTCGGCGTGCTCCGCCTCGCCGAGCGCCGGGTAGCCGTCGGCGCCGAGCGGGTTGGGGCGGCGCCAGGTGCCCGAGGCGTCGACCACGGCGCCGGCCAGCAGCCGCTCCCGGCCGTCGGCGGTGTCGACGTGGACGGCGAAGGGGTCGCGCTCGCGGCCCGAGTCGACCATCAGGTCGCGGCTGGCGCGGCCGACCCCGACGACGCGGGCGCCGTAGCGCACCGACCCGTGTGGGTGGGCGTCGAGGAGGTCGGCGAGGGGCTGGAGGTAGCGCTCGCGCCACTCCCCGCCGGTGGGATAGGCGTCGTCGTCGGGGCCGACCCAGCTCCCGGCTGCCTCGAGAAGGCGGCGGGCAGCGGGGTCGACGAGCTCGCGCCACGCGGAGAACAGGCGGACGTGCGCCCACTCCCCGACGGCGTCACCGGCGCGGGGGCCGGACTCGAGGACGACGAAGTCCAGGCCGCGCTCGGCGGCGTACGCGGCGGCGGTCAGGCCGATCGGCCCGGCGCCCACGATCGCAACGGGGTGGTTCACGGGGGTTCTCCTTCGCTATGATCGATGACGGTCGATGAAGACTGCTGGAGAATGTATCGGCCGCCATCGATGAATGCAAGGAGCAATTTCGGATGACCGCGACCACGCCCGCCACGACCGGGTCCGCCACCGACCCCACGCGCACCGACGACCCTGCCGCCGGCGGCCTGTCGGTGGCGGCGGCGGAGCAGTACGCCGAGTGGTTCTCCCTGCTCGGCGACCCCACCCGGGTGCGGCTGCTGCACGTGCTGTCGACCGCGACGTCGGGGGCGATGAAGGTCGGCGACCTGGCGCAGCGGCTCGGGGTCAGCCAGTCGACCTGCTCGCACCACGTCGAGCTGCTGCGGCGGGTGGGCTTCGTGGTCGTCGACAAGGTCGGCACCTCGAGCCTGGTGTCTGTCAACGCGGCCTGCTGCACCGGCCTGCCGCACGCCGCGGACGTGGTGATGGGCACCCTGGCCTCGCAGCCGTGCTGCCCGACCGACCTGCCGACCGACGTGACCGTGCGGCCGGTGGCCGACGCCGACCTGGACGCCGTGCTCGCCATCTATGCGGAGGGCCTCGCCACCCGCAACGCGACCTTCGAGACCGCCCTGCCGACGGCCGAGGAGCTGCGCGCCAAGTGGCTGCCGGACCTGGCCTGGGTCGCCGAGCTCGACGACCGGGTGGTCGGCTGGACCGCGGTCATGCCGGTCTCCAGCCGCGAGTGCTACGCCGGAGTCGGTGAGACGTCGGTGTACGTCACCGCCGACGCGCAGGGCCGGGGCGTCGGGAAGGCGCTGCTCTACACGCAGGTCAACGAGGCCGACGCCGCCGGGATGTGGACGCTGCAGACCTCGATCTTTCCGGAGAACCGGGCCAGCCTCGCGCTGCACCGCTCGGCCGGCTACCGCACCCTCGCGGTGCGGTCGCGGATCGCGCAGCTCGACGGGGAGTGGCGCGACACGGTGCTGATGGAGCGGCGCAGCGCCCGCTGCTGAAGGCGCTCGGCCTGCGCTACGGCTACGCGGGTCCGAGCCAGGTCATCGTGCGGCCGTGCCCGTGGGTCCACGCGACGGCCTGCCCGTCGACGCCGAGCACGAACGTCTGCCGCTCCTCGGGGATCTCCGGGCCGGTGGCGGTGACCTCGGGCAGCACCCGCTTGCCCTCGTTTGAGACCCAGTGGCAGCGGCCGTCGGCGACCAGCCCGGAGACCAGGTCGAAGTAGCGGCGCCGGTCGGCTTCTTCGAGGTAGGCGATCACCGCACTGTGGAAGACCACCACCCGGCCGTGCTCGCTCGCCTCGTCGACCAGCCGCGGCAGCTCGTCGAGCAGGTCGCCCTTCACGAGGTGGGGCGGGTCGGTGCGGGCGATCCCGATGGCGGTGCCGAGCCGCTCGCGGCGGTCCTCCTCCTCGGGGAAGACGAGGTTCGTCAGCCACGCCATCTGGTCGGAGTCGTCGACGTCGCCGGGGTTGAGGTCGACCCCGCCCCGCCACGCGACGGCCGGGGCCGTGATCTCCGTCGGGAAGGCGCCGTCGACCCGGCACTCCAGCGTCGGCCCCTCGCCCGCCCGGACCGTGCCTGCGGTGGTGTGCCACGCGTAGGACCAGCGGTCGGGGTAGAGGCAGAGCCCGGCGCTGGCGCCGACCTCGATCAGCGCGACCGGCTCGTCGCCGGCCACTTGCGCGAACGCCGGGGTCAGCGTGGCCAGCCGGCCGACCTCGTTGGTCTGCGTGGACCGGCTCAGGATGGTCTCCCGGATCGCGCCGTCGTCGCCGAGCAGCGCGTCCCGGAGGCCGGCGTACGGGCCGGGGGCGGGTACGCCGTGCCACCGCGCCGCCGCAAACACCAGGTTGGGCTGCCGCTTCGGCTCCGGCAGCGTCCCCAGCCACTCCTGTACCTCCGGGTCGCCGAGCACGCCGGTCGTCCACTCCTCGAAGCAGGTGCCCCGGGCCCCCTCGGCCTCGAGGTAGCCGAGGAAGTCGGAGTAGGTCTTGGTGACGTCGGCGTGGATCTCCATGCCCGCATCCTCGCCAAGGCGCCGTCCCGGGCACGAGACGGGTACCGCCGCGCCGGCAGGGTCGCCGGCCGACGCGCGCTACAGCCCGAACTGGGCACGCATACCGGCCACGAACTGCTCGTCCTGCTCGGCCGAGTAGCGGGTGGCGAGGAGCGCCTTGGCACCGTCCCCGGAGACGTACCGCAGCTGCGAGGTGCCGTCGGTGGCCGCCGCGAAGATGACCTCGGCGACCTCCTCGGGCTCCTGGCTGCCGCTGGGCGTCCCCGCCTCGATCGCCGCGGCCGCCGCGTCGACCAGCGGCTGGTAGTCCGCGAGCGCGGGGTCGTGGGTGAACACGAACGAGCGTCCGCCGAAGTCGGTCCTCACCCCGCCCGGCTCGACGATCTTCACCCGGATGCCGAGGGTCGAGAGCTCGTAGTGCAGGGCCTCCGACAGGCCCTCCACCGCCCACTTGGAGCCGTGGTAGAGCGTGCCCAAGGGGTAGGTCATGCGACCGCCCACCGAGGAGACGTTTACGATGACTCCGCTCCGCCGCGCCCGCATCCCGGGCAGCACGGCCTGGATGGTCTCGATGAGCCCGAAGACGTTGACGTCGAACTGGCGTCGGATGACGGGCATCGGCGTGGCCTCGAGCGGCCCGTAGGCGCCGTACCCCGCGTTGTTGAGCAAGACGTCGATGGCGCCGAACCGGTCCAGTCCCGCGGCGACTGCCGAGCCGATGCTGTCGCTGTCCAGCAGGTCGAGGCGCGTGACCAGCACGCGGTCGCCGTCGGCAAGGTCAGCTCCGTCGTCAGGATCGCGCATGGTGGCGACGACGTTCCAGCCGCGGTCGGCGAAGAGGGCCGCCGAGGCCCGGCCGATGCCGGAGCTCGCACCGGTGATCAGGACGGTCTGCGTCATGGTTGGCCTCGCAATCTGACCGGTCCCCGACCGGCCCCGGACTGGTCGCTGGGATCCAGCCTGCCGGACCGGGTGAAAACCGGCGCCGCTGCAACGGCAAGGACATTCGAGTACGAGTGCTCACGACACCGCACCGGACCCGCCCCGATCCTCGGCTCATGAGCACTGGACGCACCGTCACCGCCGTCGCACTGCTGGCGGCCGAGGCCGGGCTCGCCGGCTTCGGCGTGGCCGTCCACTACGGCCTGATCGCCGACTACGGAAACATCACCGACACGACCTTCGAGGCCTGGGCAGGCGGGTACGGCGAGGCCGGAGTGGGTGGTCTGGCCCTCGTGATCGTCACCACCGCCGCCCTCGTCGCCGCCGTGGTCGCCAATCGCCGCTGGATGCGACTGACCGCTGTCGCGCTCCCCGCACTCATGGTGCTCGGCACGCTCGTCGTCACCCCGGCGGCGCTCCAGAGAAAGCTCGAGTCCCAGTACGCCGACTCGCCGGAGTGCGGCTCGCGTTGGTTCGGCGGAGGGGTCGGGGCCCGCGCCGCGCGGCGGTCCGAGGCGGCGTTCGACTCGATCGAGCACGTCGGGCTCTTCGGCGGCGGGGGTGCCAGCGGGGTCGGCGGCTGCGACCGCTGGTTCCGACTGACCGAGGACGTCGACGTCCTCGACCACTACCGCGCCGCGTTACCGGCCGCGGGCTGGCAGGTCGTGGAGGACCAGGTGGACCGGCTCCGCGCCGTGCGCGACGGCATGGCGTTCGAGGTGGCGGTGTGCGACGACGGCGGAGTGGTGTGGGCCGGTCGGGTCGACGACCACAGCCGGGCCCGCTGCGACCTGGGCGCCCTTGGGTGAGGAGCGACCGTCCCCCGGTGGCAGGGGGAGAAATCTCCAGCACCCGACGGGGACCGGCCCCAGCATCCCGCCATGACACATGAGGTGGACTTCCCGGGCTTGGCGTGGGTCAAGGACCCGGTCAACCCGGACACGGGTGTGCCGACCGGCGCCGCGCCCCGCATGCGGCACCACGAGGACTGCGTCCACTGGTACCGGGACTCCGACGGTGTGCCCCTCGGCCCCCGGCCCTACCTGGCGTCGCCGGAGCAGATGCAGTCCCTGCCGGCCTGCCAGACGTGCGCCGGCAGTGGCGGCGGTGACCGAAGAGACCTTGGCGGCCAGTCCAGGGCGGCGGGAGCAGTGTGTCCCTCGTGCTTCATGGAGCTGCCGGTCGTGGGTGGCTGCCCCCACTGCTCCTGACGCGGCTCCGACCACCGCCTCCGCTGTGGCGGCGCCGGAACCGCACGCTAGGTCCGCTGGGCAGCGGCGGCGATGTCCTGCAGGTCCTGAACCATGATCTTGCGGGTGGCCTTCATGCCGAGCCGGCCGAAGAGCAGCCACATCACCTTGTGCAGCGGACCGGGGTCCGCCTGCGCCGCCGCGAACGTCATGGTCAGTCTCGTGGCGTCGCTCGAGGTCGGGGTGAGCGTGAACTCGGTGACGTAGTGGACGCCGCCCGAATCGGCCTCGACGACCGTGCGCGCCGGGGGCTCGACCGCAGTGACCTTCAGCTGCTCGGTCGCCTCCTTGCCGAACATCCTGCGGGTCTCCCGCCAGGTGGTGCCGACGTCGTACGGGCCCTCGGTCAGCATCTCGACGCGCTCGACGCCACGGAGCGTCTGGTCGGCGTGCTCGACGTCGGTCAGCACCTCCCACACCCGCTCGGGGCGCGCCTGCACCAACTGCTCCAGCTCGATTCGGTGCCCGGTCATTGATCTCCCGTCCTCCGCCGCCTCGGAGCGGCCCCGCTTGTGTGGCCCGACGCTATCGGCGTTCGCCGACAGGGCGGTCAGAGCTCCAGCAGCCCGTCCGCGACCTCGACCAGGTCGTCGCCCCGGACGTCCGCCGGGAGGAACACGTCGCCGGGCTCTCCCTCGAGCCGGGAGCACCAGCCGGCCAGGGCACCGGCGCGCTTGGCGCCGTGGCAGTCCCAGGCGTGCACCGCGACCAGCGCCATCCGGTCCAGCTCACAACCGAGCGCCTCGGCTGTGTGGTGGTAGACGGCCGGCGCCGGCTTCCAGACGCCGACGACGTCGGACGTCACGACCTGGTCGACGTACTCGTCGAGCCCCGCGCCGGTCAGGAACGAGCGGGTGTTGTCCGGGTCGCCGACGGTCAGGCAGCCGATGGCCACCCCCGCCGCGGAGAGCCGGCGCATCGCGGGGCCGGCGTCGGGAAACGCCGGGACCTTGGCGAAGCCCTCCAGGACGTGGGCGATGGCGTCCTCCGACATGGCCTGCTGCGTCTAGGTCCGCAGCGCCTGGCGCGCCGTGGCGGTGAAGTCCGCGACATCCCCCGCCAGTGTCAGCGCCATCGCGTCGCGCTGGAACCGCATGAAGAACGGCCCGAGCACGTCGGCGGCCTGTCCGACCTCCTCGAGCCGCTCACCGATGGGGTCCAGGTCCAGCAGGGTCTCGAGCACGTCGAAGGCGACGGCTTGAACACGTCCAGCCATGCGTGGCTCCTCCCGGCTCCGGGATCTGGGTCAGCCAACTTCCACGACCCTGCCTATCAGCCGAGCGCGCCAGGATCCATGGGGCGACCGGCTCGATCCACCGGACCGGATCACCGACGACGTACGGCGGTGCGGTGACGGTCGCTGCCGTACTGTCGGGCCATGGCCGAGGCCTCGCGCACCACCTACATCCTCGTCGACGGCGAGAACATCGACGCCACACTCGGCACCTCGATCCTCGGCCGCCGCCCCCGCCCCGAGGAGCGCCCGCGGTGGGAGCGCCTGCTGCAGTTCGCCCGGGAGCGCTGGGGCCAGCCGGCGCAGGGGCTGTTCTTCCTCGCGGTGAACCACGAGCTGCCGATGGCGTTCGTCCAGGCCCTGCTGGCCATCGGCTACCGCCCGATCGCCCTGTCCGGCGGCAGCGCCGAGAAGGTCGTCGACATCGCGATCGACCGCACCCTCGCCGAGATCCGCCGCCGCGACGCCGACGTGCTGCTGGTCAGCAACGACGGCGACTTCGTGGAGCCGATCAGCGAGCTCCTCGACGGGCGTCGCGTGGGGGTCATCGGCTTCGTCGAGTTCCGCAACGCCGGCTTCGTCGAGCTGGTCGACGAGGGCCTCGAGACCTTCGACCTCGAGTACGACGTGCAGGCGTTCAACGCGCAGCTGCCGCGGGTCCGGATCATCCCGATCGACGAGTTCGACCCGGGCGAGTTCCTCTGAGCGGGCCGGGGCGACCGGGTTCGTACCGACCTAGGGCGGCGGGGCTCCGACGATCTCGATGCCGCCGTTCTCCTGCGCGCTGCGAGCCAGCCGCGCGAAGTCGACGACGCACGCCGACCCCTCCAGGGGCTCGCTGGCGCCGCGGTAGAACGGCTCGCACTCGCACGTCGGCTGGATGCCGAGCACCGTCGCCGTCGGACTCTCCACCGTGAAGGCGTGCGGCACCCCCGCCGGGACCATCACGAAGTCGCCGGCGCCGAGGTCGTGCTCGTCGTCGTGGATGCGGTAGCGGATCCGGCCGGTCAGCACCCACATCGACTCCGACACCGGGTGGGTGTGGACCGGCGTCCACTTGCCCTGGACCATCTCGACCTCGACAAGGCTGATGTCCCCGTCGGCACTTCCGAGCTTCCAGGTGAAGACCCCGCCGCCGAAGAACCAGCGCTTCTCACCCTCGCCGGCGCGACGGACCACGGGCTCGAGCATTGTCTGTTCGGCCATCTGACGCTCCCAACTCTTTATGGGACTGCAGTCCCATAACGAGACTGGCATACCATGAATCCCGTGTCAACGAGCTATCACGAGTCCGGCCGTACCCGGCAGAAGCAGCGCACCCGAGACCTGCTCATCGCGACCGCGCGCGAGCTCATGGGCGCGGGCGACACTCCTCGGGTCGAGGAAGTCGCCGAGGCCGCCGGGATCTCGCGCACCACGGCGTACCGCTACTTCCCCTCGCAGGCGGAGCTCCTCGCGGCGGCCTACCCGGAGACGACGGCGACGTCGGTCCTCCCGGACCCCGCTCCGTCCGACATCCTCGAACGGGTGGGCGCCGTCGCCGAGTTCGTGATCGCGCGTGTGCAGGAGAACGAGGAGCAGCAGCGCGCGATGCTCCGTCTGTCCCTGGGGTCGACGCCGCACGACCTGCCCCTGCGCCAGGGCCGCGCCATCCCCTGGTTCGTCGAGGCCCTCGCCCCCGCGGCCGACGATCTCGGCGACGAGGGACTGCACCGGCTCGCACTGGCCCTGCGTGCCGCCTGCGGCATCGAGACCCGCGTTTGGCTCAGCGACGTCGCCGAGCTGTCACCTGGTGAGGTCAACGAGCTCCAGCGGTGGATGGTCGAGGCGCTTCTCCACCACGCTGCCTCGTCGCAGCCGCCGACGTGAGCCGCCGATCACTGCCGACGGGACGCTGACTCCACCACCGACCGCAGCCGGGCGGCGAGATCGTCGTCGAACACACCCTCCGGCGCCTGCCACGACCAGTTCCCGGCGGCCGTGCCGGGGGTGTTCATCCGGCTCTCGCTGCCGAGGCCGAGCAGGTCCTGGGCCGGGACGACCGCGAGCCGGGCGGTCGAGGTCATGGCCAGGCGAATGAACGCCCAGGGCATGTCCTCGTCCGGGTCCGGCAGCAGGTCGCGGACCCGGGACCGGGTCGACTCGTCCACCTCCGACCACCAGCCCAGCGTGGTGTCGTTGTCGTGGGTGCCGGTGTAGACGACGGAGTGCTCGCCGTGCTGGTGCGGCAGGTAGAGGTTGTCCGGGTCGCCGTCGAAGGCGAACTGGAGCACCTTCATCCCGGGCACGTCGAACCGCTCCCGCAGCTCGTTGACCTCCGGCGTGATCAGCCCGAGGTCCTCGGCCACCAAGGAACCAACCCCGGCGGCGTCGACCAGCGCGGACAGGATGTCGGCGCGCGGGCCGGGGACCCACCAGCCCTCGCGAGCGGTCTCCGCCTCGAGTGGCACGTGCCAGGCGGCCTCGAAGCCGCGGAAGTGGTCGATCCGGACCAGGTCGAAGAGCTCGCGCTGCCGCGCGATCCGGCGCCGCCACCAGGCATAGCCGTCGGCGGCCATCGCCTCCCAGTCGTAGTGCGGGTTGTTCCACCGCTGGCCGTCCTCGGCGAAGTAGTCCGGCGGGCAGCCGGTCACCGTGATCGGCCGGCCCGCCTCGTCCAGCTTGAACAGCTCCCGCGACGCCCACACGTCGGCACTGTCCAGCGACACGAAGATCGGCAGGTCGCCGAAGAACAGCACGCCCTTCGCCGCGGCGTACCCCCGCAGCCGCTGCCACTGCACGTCGAAGACCCACTGCTCGAACCGCAGCTCCGTCAGCCGGTCCGCCAGCGGCGCCAGCGCCTTCTCGACCGCGCCCGGGTCCCGGTCGCGCAGCGGCGCCGGCCAGCCCAGCCACGGGGCGTCGTCGTGGAGCTCGCGCAGCGCGGTGAACTCCACGAACGGCTCCAGCCAGTCCGCCTGCGCGTCGCACCAGCGCTCGAACGAGGCCCGCTCCACCTCGCCGAGGTGCGCCGGCTCGTCCAGCCCCAGCTCGGCCTGCTGCTCCTCGCTGATCAGGTCCGGGTTGCAGGCCATCGCCGAGGTGGCGTCGTACGGCGAGGGCACCTCCGCGTGCGTCGGCACCAGCGGCAGCACCTGCCACACCGTGCAGCCCGCGTCCGCCAGGAAGTCGACGAACCGCTCCGCCTCCGCGCCCAGCCGGCCGCCCGGCAGCGAGGTGACGTGCAGCAGCACCCCCGCCCGCCGCACGTCGAACGCTCCGCGGACTGCAGTCGGCTCAGACATCTGGCTCCTCCCGCCACGGGGTGGTGGCCGGACCGACACTACCTGCGGCGTGACGCCCCGGGACCCGTCCCCACGATGGGGGACTTGACGATGGACAACCGCCGCAGGCAGTTGCACCCTCGATAGACGCGTACCGCGCGGGGCGCATCTCATGCCATCTCGACCGTGGGCTCGGGCCGCACCGCTGGAGACGCACGTGGGACTCATCGACCGGGCCAGGGCCGCAGCGAAGGACGCGCAGGACCGAGTGGCCTCCGCAGCCCGTGCCGGGGAGGAGCGCCTGTCCGGAGCCGTGGGTGAGGCGCGCTACACCCGGGCCCGCGACGCCGTCGGCTCCTCGACCCGGCGGGCGGCGGATGGCACCCGGCGGGCCGGGGAGCGGGCTCTGGACCGGGCGGGCGCCACGTCGGGCGGCCGGCGGCTCGGTGAGGGCGCCCGCCGGGCCGTGTCGGAGATCCAGGCCCTTCCCCTCGTCGGCCTCACCCTGGAGGCGGTCGCCGCTCGCCATGGCGTACCGACGCTCCGGAAGCGTCTGCGCGCTGACCCGGCGGACCCGCAGCGCGCGCTGTGGCTCGCGGAGGCCCTCCTTCGAACCCGGCGGGAGATGCTGGCCGTCCGGGCCGCGCAGACCGTGGCGAACCCGGGGTCGGTCGCGCTGCGCGCGGCCACCAAGGTGGCCGTCGGGCTCGGCGCCACCCGGGCAGAGCCGCCGCACCTCCGGCTGCTGCGCGCCGCCTTTGCCGGCGCCGCAGGCCGCGTGCACGCCGACCCCACGGACGCGGAGGCGCTGCACGTGTGCGCGCGGGTGTACCTGGTGCAGGGTATGTACGACGATGCCGTGCGCCTGGCCGACCTCGCCGCCGCGGCGGCCCCCGCCGACGGCCGCCCCTGCGCCACGGCGGCCCAGGCCCACCTGCGCGCCGGCCAGGCACACGAGGCCGCTCGGTGTGCGGACCTCGCCCTCGAGCGCGGCTGCACCCTCGGCCACGAGGTGCACGCGGAGCTCCAGCGCGCCGAGCTCATGGCAGCGGGCGAGCAGGGGCTGCGGGAGCGCGGCGACGCCTACGCCGAACGGCTCGCGATGGTCGACCGCCGCCACCGGCGTGCCTACTACGGCGTGGCGGTGGGTGCGCCGGGTGTCACCTGGGCGGTGACGGCCCAGGAGACCCGCAAGACGGCCCGGCTCGCCGGCCGGCTGGCGGTCGGCACCGCCAAGGTCACGACAAAGGGGGTCCGGGCCTCGACCAGGGGCGCAGCCCGCCAGGTGCGGACCCGCAGCGAGTTGAAGGGAGACGGGACATGAGCATCTTCGACGGCATGGAGGACGACCTCGGGGCCGAGCTCGACGACCTCGGCCTGCCCGACCTCGGGACCGGCCTGGACGAGGTGGCCGCCGGCGCAGGACCGGGCACCGTACCGCTGCCGGACCCGTTCGGCGTCGACCCGATCTCTCCGGCCACCCAGGGCGTCCTCGACTACACGTCCGGGGTGATGCAGGAGGCCTCGGCGACGTACGCCGAGGTCGCGGCCGCCGAGGGCCTCGCCCCCGACCTGCCCACCCCGGGTCTCGAGCAGGCCGGCGCCGCCATGGACGCGGCGATGAATGCCGACGCCGACCAGGCTGCACGCATGGCGGGCTTCCTCCAGGGCGAGACCTACGTGCAGGAGGTCAAGAACGACCTCGCGGAGAAGGCGGCCGAGGTCCAGCAGGCCGAGGAGGCCTCGGCGGCGGCGGCCGAGGCGGACCTGCTGGCCTGGCAGGCCGAAAGGGCGGCCGCCGCGGCGGCACGGGAGGTCGCCCAGTCGCAGCAGGAGCGGGGTGGGCCGTGACGAGAGTGACCGCCGCCGACATCAGCGCCATGAGCAAGCGCAACGGCGGCAACGAGCCGCTCGACGTGCATCTCGAGGCGGCCCTGGCCTGGCTCGAACCTGACGAGGAGCTGCTCTGGTGCGTCGACTACGCGGACATGGAGCAGAAGTTCGGTCCCTCGTGCATGCTGCTCGTCACCCCGAGGCGGCTGGTCGTGCAACGCCTGGAAGGCCTCACGGCCAGGAAGCCAACCATCTACGAGGTGGCCATGGAGGAGGTCCTCGTCGCGATCGACTTCCCCAAGCCGGTGATGTTCGGGCTTATGAAGAACCACCACCTCGTGGTCCAGGCAAGGCCCGGCCGGATCGTCCTCCAGGACCTGCGCGACGAGCAGGTGGCTGCGGCGGTCGAGGTCATCAACGCAGCGGCCGTCGATGCCGGCTGACCCCGCGGGCTGCGGCTACTCCGCCGGCAGCGCCACGTAGGTGGTCTCGAGGTACTCCTCGATGCCCTCGAACCCGCCCTCGCGGCCGAAGCCGCTGGCCTTGACGCCGCCGAACGGCGCGGCCGGGTTCGACACCAGCCCGGTGTTGAGGCCGACCATGCCGAACTGCAGCGACTCCGCCAGCCGGATCGTGCGGCCGACGTCGCGGGTGTAGACGTAGGAGACCAGGCCGTACTCGGTGGCGTTGGCCCGCTCGACCGCCTCGGACTCCTCGGTGAACGTCGTGATCGGCGCGACCGGCCCGAAGATCTCCACGTCGTTGATCCGCGCCTCGGCCGGTACGTCGAGCAGCACCGTCGGTGGGTAGAAGTGGCCGGGCCCGTCGACCCGCTTCCCGCCGCACACCAGCGTCGCGCCGTCGTGGACGGCGTCGGTGACGAGCTCGCTGACCGAGTCGACAGCGTTCTCGTCGATGAGCGGGCCGACGTCGACGCCCTCGTCCTGGCCGCGGCCGACCTCGAGCGCACCCATCCGCTTGCCGAGCTTGTCGGCGAACTCCTGCGCCACGTCGCGGTGCACGAGGAACCGGTTGGCGGACGTGCAGGCCTCGCCCATGTTCCGCATCTTGGCGACCATCGCGCCCTCGACCGCGGCGTCGACGTCGGCGTCCTCGAAGACCAGGAACGGCGCGTTGCCGCCGAGCTCCATCGACACCCGCTGCAGCTCGTCGGCCGACTGCCGCACCAGCACCTTGCCGACCTCGGTGGAGCCGGTGAACGAGACCTTCCGCAGCCGGTCGTCGGCCATCAGCGTCTTGCTGAGGTCCTTGGAGTTCGTGGTGGTCACGACGTTGAGCACGCCGGCGGGCAGCCCGGCCTCCTCCATCAGCGCAGTCAACGCCAGCATCGTCAGCGGCGTCAGCTCGGCCGGCTTCACCACCATCGTGCAGCCGGCGGCGACCGCCGGGCCGATCTTGCGGGTGCCCATCGCGAGCGGGAAGTTCCACGGCGTGATGAACAGGCACGGCCCGACCGGCTTCTTCAGCGTCAGCAGCCGGGTGTTGCCGGCCGGCGCCGTCATCCAGCGGCCGTGGATCCGCACCGCCTCCTCGGCGAACCAACGGAAGAACTCCGCCCCGTAGGTCACCTCGCCCTTCGCCTCGGCGACGGTCTTGCCCATCTCCAGGCTCATCAGGTGCGCGAAGTCGTCGGCGCGCGCGGTGAGCAGCTCGAAAGCCTTGCGCAGGATTTCCGAGCGCTCCCGCGGCGGGGTCGCCGCCCAGTCCGCCTGCGCGGCCACCGCGGCGTCCAGCGCGTCCATCGCGTCGAGCGGCGAGGCGTCCGCGACGTCGGTGATCACCGAGCCGTCGGCCGGGTCGAGCACGTCGAAGCGCTCCCCGCTGTTGGCCTCGCGCCAGGTGCCGTCGATGTAGAGCCCGCCCTTGGTGGCGGCCAGGAGGTCGAGTCCGGTCATGCGGCCAGCCTCGCACTCCAGACCAGATCGGGAAACCGCTGACACGGGGAAGTCCCGACTGCGAGGATTGAACCGGTCGACCGAGGGGGCTACCCCTGGGCCGGCAGAACCCCTTGCTGACCCCATGCAGCGAGGGGTTCCTCGGTTTCCGGACCCTTCTGCGGGCTGGTTCCCGGGTCGCCGGCGACCGGTCGCGGGTCAGTCCGCGGCCGGTACGCCGACCCGGGTCGCGAGCTGCGTCCGGGACCGCACGCCGAGCTTGCGGTAGACCCGCGTCAGCGTCGACTCGACGGTCTTCACGCTCACGAACAGCCGCTCCGCGATCTCGCGGTTGCTGGCGCCGCGGGCCACCTCGGCAGCGACCCGGGCCTCGGTCGGGGTGAGCCCGTCGGGCGCGGGGTCGGCGTCGGCCGGGTCGCCGGGCCCGGCCGGCTGACCGCCCAGCTCCGCCTCGACCGCCGCCACCCACGGAGTCGCGCGAAGAGAGCGGAAGTGGTCGCGGGCCTGCTCCAGCCCGGCCCGGGCGGCGGCGTGCCGGCGGCGGCGCCGGTCGAGCTGGGCGCGGCCCACCAGCACCCGACCCTCGTCGAGCCGCAGCCCGAGGTCGCGGCAGACCTTCTCGGCCCGGTCCAGCAGGATCGCGGCGCCGTCCAGGTCGCCGCGGGCGGCGAGCAGGTGGGCCTCGGCGCGGTCGAGCTGGGCGGCGACGCCGTCGGTGCCGGGCCGCCCGTCCAGGGCCCGGCGGGCCCGGTCGAGCAAGGTCTCCGCCTGCTCGAGCCGGCCGGTGACGACCAGCGCGGTCGCCAGCTCGGGCTGCCACCGGTGCACGGTCGGGTCGCTGCACCCGCCGGCCGCCTCCATCAGGGCCAGCCGCTCCAGCGCGGTCCGCGAGCCCTCGGCGTCGCCGGTCCGCAGCCGGGCGCTGCCGAGCACCAGCAGGTGGCGCTGCAGGTAGCGCACGTCGCCGCGCTCCTCCGCCGCGCTCGCGCCCCGCTCGGCGAGCGCGGCCGCGCGGCCGAAGTCGCCGCCGGCGAGCTCGGCCAGCGCGGAGACGAACCAGCCGGGGTGCGGGTCGAGGCCGAACTCCTCGCCGATCCGGGCCGCCCGCTCGGCGTACGCGACCGCCTCCGCGCAGCGGCCCGACCGGGCCGCGACCTCGACCAGCGAGCGCAGCAGGTGGAGCTGGTCGGTGCCGGCGCCCCGGTCGACCCGGCCGAGCATCCGGAGCAGCGCGGTCCACGCCTCGTCGAGCCGGTCGTCGTACATCGCGAAGCGGGCGGCGGTGTACGCCGGAGTGAGGTGCACCAGCGCGGGCGGGTCGGCGTCGGGCAGCGCCAGCGCCTCGGCGATCAGCGCGTCATGGTCGCCGCGGCCGGTCCACCGCGTGGCGACCGCCAGCGTCGTCAGCCCGGCGGCCAGGTCGGCGGGCGACCCGGAGCGGCGCAGCAGCCGGACCGCCTGGGCGGCGTGGCGGGCGGCGACCACGGCGTCGGACTCCATCAGCGCGACCCGGGCCCGCTGCAACAGCACCATCGAGACCAGCACGTCGTCGTCGGCGGCGTCGGCCAGCGCGGTGGTCAGCGCCTCGTCCATCGCCGCCATTCCGGACCCGGCGAGCTCGAGCAGCGCGAGCCGCACCCGCACCAGCTGCGCCGGCGTCGCCGGGCTCTCCTGCAGGTCGCGCAGCGCCCGGTGCACCAGCTCGGCGTGGTTGCCCGGCGCGCCGGTCTCGATCGCGGTGGCGAGCCACTCGGTGCGCTCGGCGGCCAGCTCGCACGGCGCCCGGTCGGCGGCCAGGACGAACAGCTCGGTCGCCAGCTCGCGGGCCCCGGTGGCGACGCAGTCGGCGGCGGCCGACGCGAGCTCGGTGGCCAGGGTCGCGTCGGGGCGGGGGTCGGCGAGGGCGCGATGGCGCAGCCGCTCCCCCACGGTCGGGGCGACCACGGCCAGCTCGGCGTGCAGCTCGGCCCGGCACACCTCGGGGGCCAGCCCGACCACGATCCGGCGCAGCGTCGGCGGGGTGAACCGCACCTCGTCCCCCGCGCAGGCCACCAGGCCGGCGGCCGCCGCGGCCCGCAGGTGCGCCTCGGCGCCGACCCGGCCGGCCCGCTCGAGGTGGCGGACGGTCGGCCGGTGCAGCAGCGCGGCGTACCCCAGCGTGTTGCGGACCTCCGCCGGCTGGTCGAGGAACCGTTGCCGCGCCACCTGCTCCACGCTCGCGGGCAGCGGGGTGGGCCGGCCGAGGAGCTCCGGCGTGGCCGCGACCGCGCCGGCGAGCGCGAGCGCCAGCGCCGGCACGCCGCCGGACTCGACGTGGAGCCGGTGCGCGGTGTGGGCGGGCAGGCCGTGCGGGGTGAGCAGGTCGACGGTGTCGGCCGCCGCCAGTGGCGGCACATCGATGCGGGTGAAGCCGGTGAGGTCGACCCCGTCGCCGCGCCCCACCGCCGCGACGACCCGGACCCGGTCGGTGAGGCGGCGTACTGCGAATCGGAGCGCGGCGACCGACTCGGCATCGAACCAGTGGGCGTCGTCGAGGAGCAGCACCACCGGCCGCTCCGCGGTGGCGAGGCCGGCGAGCACCTCGAGCACGCCGAAGGCGACGGCGGCGCGGTCCTCGTCGGCGACGGCCGGGTCGACCTGCCGCCCCATCAGCCGGTTGCCGGCCAGCGCGTCCGGCAACGGGCCCGGCACCTGGTCGAGCAGGTCCTGCAGCACGGCGTACGCGAGCGACTGCTCGGCGGCGGCGCCGCTGGCCCGCAGCACGGTCTCGCCCCGGTCGGCCGGGTCGGCCGGGCCGTCGTGGCCGGCGAGGGCGGACTCTACGGCGTCGAGGAGGGCGCTGAGGCCGATGCCGGGCGGACCCGCGAGCGCGACCGAGCGCCCCTGCACCAGCAGCCCGTGGACCTCACCGAGCAGGGTCACGCGACCGATGACCCGAGACATCCCGAACAGGTTAGTCAGCCCGCGACGCCCCGGACAGGCTTTCGCGCGCTTTCGGGACAACCTCGTCGCTTCCCCCATCCGGCTCTTGTGCAACGCGGCGAACAGGAGAAACCTGACCCGCAGGAGGTACGGCGATGGCGGACAAGGGCAGCGCACGGAGACCAACGGGCCAGGATCTGGAGGCGAGCAGCCCGGACCGGATCCGCAACGTCGTCCTCGTCGGACCGGGTGGGTCCGGCAAGACCACGCTCGTCGAGACGCTGCTCGCCTCCGCCGGAGCCCTGAACCGGGCCGGCTCGGTCCGTGACGGCACCACCGTGTCCGACTTCGAGGAGTCCGAGCAGTCGCACGAGCGGTCCGTCTCCCTCGCGGTCTGCCCGCTGGTGCACGCCGGCACCAAGGTCAACCTGATCGACACCCCCGGGTACGCCGACTTCGTGGGCGAGGTGCGCGCCGGCCTGCGGGCCGCGGAGTGCGCGCTGTTCGTGGTCGCCGCCAACGAGGGCGTCGACGACGCGACCCGTGCGCTGTGGCGCGAGTGCGCCGACGTCGGCATGCCGAGAGCGGTGATCGTCACGAAGCTCGACCAGGCGAGGGCCGACTACGACGGGGTCCTCGGCCAGGCCCAGGCGGCCTTCGGCGACAAGGTGATGCCGCTCTACGTCCCCGTCCGAGAGGGCGGGGACGTCGTCTCTCTCACGGGCCTGCTCGCCCCCGGCTCCTCCGACGACCCGGTGGTCGAGGAGATGCGGGGCAGCCTGATCGAGGGCGTCATCGAGGAGTCCGAGGACGAGACGCTGATGGACCGCTACCTCGGCGGCGAGGAGGTCGACGAGAAGGTGCTCGTCGAGGACCTCGAGCGCGCGGTCGCCCGGGCGACGTTCTTCCCCGTCGTCCCCGTCTGCTCGGTCACCGGGGTCGGCTGCACCGAGCTGCTCGACCTGATGACCAGTGCGTTCCCCTCCCCCGCGGAGCACCCGTCGCCGCAGGTCTTCACCCCCGCCGGCGCCGCCGCGGGCGCGATCGCCTGCGACCCGGACGGGCCGCTGGTCGCCGAGATCGTGAAGACCACCAGCGACCCCTACGTCGGCCGGCTCAGCATCGCCCGCGTCTTCTCCGGCACGCTGCGGCCCGACCAGCCGGTGCACGTCTCCGGCCACTTCACGTCGTTCTTCGGCGCCGGCGCCGGCCACGAGGACCACGACGAGGACGAGCGGCTCGGTGCGCTCGGCCACCCGTTCGGCCGCCACCAGGTGACCGCCTCGCAGGTGGTCGCCGGCGACATCTGCGCGATCGGCCGGCTCACCCGCGCCGAGACCGGCGACACCCTCTCGCCGGTCGAGGAGCCGCGGGTGCTGATGCCGTGGTCGCTGCCCGAGCCGCTGCTGCCGGTCGCGGTGGTGGCGCGCAGCAAGGCAGACGAGGACAAGCTGTCGCAGGCGCTGTCGCGGCTTGCCGCCGAGGACCCGAGCCTGCGGATCGAGAACAACGCCGAGACCCACCAGCTCGTGCTGTGGTGCATGGGCGAGGCGCACGCCGACGTCGCGCTGGAGCGGCTCGCCGGCCGGTACGGCGTCAACGTCGACACCGAGCCGTTCATCGTGTCGCTGCGCGAGACCTTCGCCGGCCCGGCCGAGGGCAAGGGGCGGCACGTCAAGCAGTCCGGCGGTCACGGCCAGTACGCCGTCTGCGACATCACCGTCGAGCCGCTGCCCGAGGGCTCCGGCTTCGAGTTCGTCGACAAGGTCGTCGGCGGTGCGGTGCCGCGGCAGTTCATCCCCAGCGTCGAGAAGGGGGTCCGTGCGCAGATGGAGAAGGGCGTGCGCGCCGGCTACCCCGTGGTCGACCTCCGGGTGACGCTCACCGACGGCAAGGCCCACAGCGTCGACTCCTCCGACATGGCCTTCCAGACCGCGGGCGCGCTGGCGCTGCGGGAGGCGGCTGAGGCCACCACGGTGACGCTGCTCGAGCCCTACGACACCGTCGACGTGATCATCCCCGACGACCAGGTGGGCGGCGTGATGAGCGACCTGTCGTCGCGGCGGGCCCGGGTGCTCGGCACGGACAAGGTCGGCGAGGACCGCACCCTCGTCAAGGCGGAGGTCCCGCAGACCGAGCTGGTCCACTACGCCGTCGACCTGCGCTCGGCCTCCCACGGCGCCGGCACCTTCACCCGCACCTTCGCCCACTACGAGCCGATGCCCGAGGACGTCGCCGCCAAGGTCCCCCCGCGCGAGCGCTGACCCGCGAGCTGCCAGCAGTTCACCCCCGCCGTACGCCGAGCTGCCAGCAGTTCCCCCACGCCGTACGCCGTGCTGTCGCCAGTTGTCCCGCCCCGTGGGTAACTCGTGGCAGCTCGGCCTGGTTTCACGTGCAACTGGGGACCACTCGGCGTTGATCCGGGGGCAACTGCTGGCAGCTCGCGGTGACTGCTGCTCCCCGCGCCCCCTGCCTGACTACGGGACCTGGCGGAGGAACGCCTCGAGGATCGGGCCGGCGGTGCCGGAGCCGGACTGGCCCTCCTCGACGAACACCGCGACGGCGAGGTCGCCCTGGGCGGCGACCATCCAGGCGTGGTTGCGGAGCCTGCCGTCGCGCTCGAACTCGGCGGTGCCGGTCTTGCCGATCACCGGCTGGCCGGGGACGTCGGCGAGGAACCGGCCGCTGCCGGAGGTCACCACCGCGCGGAGCAGGTCGCGCAGGGCGGCCGCCTCCTGCCCGGTGAGCTCGGGGGCGGCCTGCTGCCGCTGCGACCAGCCCTTCACCAGCCGCGGCAGCACGGTCTTCCCGGACTGGACCGACCCGACGACGGCGGCCATCGCCATCGGCGAGGCCAGGACCTTGCCCTGGCCGATCATGTCGGCGGCCTTCTGGGTGGCCGACGCGGGCGGCTCGACCTGGCCGAAGTACGCCGGGAAGCCGAGGTCGTGGTCGACCCCGAGGCCGAGCGACGCGGCGGCGTCGGCGAGGTCGCCCTCCCCGAGCCGGTCGGCCGCGGCGATCAGCGCGGTGTTGCAGGAGTTGGCGATCGCGGTGCGCAGACTGATCCGGCCCAGCCCGGAGGCGGGGTAGTCGTCGTAGTTCTCGAACCGCTTGCCGTCGACCACGACGGAGTCGGTGCAGCGCACGGTCGACTCCGGGGTGAGCCCGGCGCGGAGCAGCGCCAGCGAGCTGACCGCCTTGAAGGTCGAGCCCGGCGCGAACTGGCCGAAGGTGGCCATGTTGTAGCCGTCGTTGCCGGGGCCGTTGGCCGCAGCGAGGACGTGGCCGTCCGAGGGTCGCAGCGCCACCAGCGCGCTGGCGGGACCCACCCCGGCGAGCAGCCGCTCAGCCGCGAGCTGCAGGTCGATGTCGAGCGTCAGCTTGAGCGGCCGGCCCTTGACCGGCGGCTCGCGGAAGAGCTCCCGCTCCTCGGCCTCCTCCCCGGACCCGCCGTCGGAGGACTCGTCCCCGGACGCCTCCGCCGAGGGCACCGCCACCACGGTCACGCCGGGCGTGCCGCGCAGCTGCTCGTCGTACCGCGCCTGCAACCCGGACACCCCCGCCCGGTCACCGACGGAGTAGAGGTCGGGCTCCTTCTCGATCATCTCGGCGGTCACCTCGCCCACCCGGCCGAGGATGGGGGCCGCGAACTCGCGGCTCGGCGCCAGCGGCAGCTCGCCCGTGACGGCCAGCGCACCGGGGATCCGGTCGTAGCCGCCGAGCACCCGCGACGGCACCTCGTCGCGGCGGTAGACGATGCCCTCGACGAACGCGAGGTCGCCGGCCGCGGTGACGCGCTCGGCGTAGGACTTCGCGTCGATGCCGAGCAGCTGCGCGAGCCGCCTCGCGGCGGCGCCGGCCTTCACGGCGCCGACCTGGGAGCGGTCGATGCCGAACCGGACGACCGGGCGGTCGGCGACCAGCGCCAGCCCGCCTGCGCCCCTGATGTCGGCCCGCTCGGGCAGCGACCGGCGCAGCTCGAGGACGTCGCCGTCGGCCAGCGACGGCTCGATGAGGGCGCGTGACCACGGGACGACCCAGCGGTCGGCCTCCAGCTCGAGCGACAGGTCGGTCTCGTAGGACCACTCCTGCTCGCCGACCGGCCACTGCCACGACAGGGTGACCGGGACGGTCAGCGTCTCCTCGTCGAGCGGCCCGGTCCCGGCGGCGATCACGATCGGGTCCAGCCCGCCCATGCCCTCGAGGACGGCGTCGTAGTCGTCCTTCGCCTGCAGGGCGGTGACGCCGTCGGCGTACGGGACCCGGCCGAGCTTGCCGCGCGACAAGCCGTCGGCGAGCTGCTCTGAGACCTCGGAGAAGTCGGGTCCGACGATCTCCGGTCCGTCGTCACCGAACGAGCAGCCGGCGAGCAGGCCCGGGACGAGCGCCAGCGCGGCGAGTGCGGTCGAACGACGAGCCCCCATGGGGCGAAGTTGTACCAGCAGCCGCCGAACCGCCCGCCGCCGGTCGGCGGCGGGCCCAGGCATCAGCGGGTGCAGGCCTCAGCGGTCCTTGTGGCGCGGCTTCTTGCGGGTGTCGGGGCGGCCACCGGCGCGGGGGCCGCGTCCGCGGTCGCCACCGCGGTGCGGCGGGCGGCCCTGGTCGCGCTGCAGCTCGATCAGCTTGCCGGAGATGCGGGTGCCGGAGAGCCGGTCCTCGGTGCCGGGCGGCAGGTCGGCGGGCAGCTCGACCAGCGAGAAGTCCGGCCGGATGGTGATGTTGCCGAAGTCGCCGCGGTTCAGGCCGCCCTCGTTGGCGATCGCGCCGACGATCTGGCGTGGCTCGACCTTGTGCCGCTTGCCGACGGAGATCCGGTAGACCGCCATCCCCTCGGCGGGGCCGCGGTCACCACGGTCGCCCCGGTCACCACGACCCGGACGGCCGCCGCGGTCGCCGCCGTCGCGGTCCGGGCGCTCGCGACGCGCGGGCCGCTCGGGCTCGGGCTCCATCAGCAGCGGGGTGCCGCCCTGCTGCACGACGGCCAGCGCGGCCGCGACGTCGCCGGCGGGCACGTCGTGGTTGCGGACGTAGTGGTCGACCACGTCGCGGAAGAAGGCGACCTTCTCCTGGTCGGCGAGTGCCGCGGTGATGGCGTCGTCGAACCGCGCGAGGCGGGTGACGTTGACGTCCTCCACCGACGGCAGCGGCATCTCCTCGAGCGTCGACTTCGTCGTCTTCTCGATGGACCGGAGCAGGTAGCGCTCGCGCGGGGTGACGAACGAGATCGCGTCGCCGCTGCGGCCGGCGCGGCCGGTGCGGCCGATCCGGTGCACGTAGGACTCCGGGTCGGTCGGGATGTCGAAGTTGATGACGTGGCTGATCCGCTCGACGTCGAGGCCGCGGGCGGCCACGTCGGTGGCGACGAGGATGTCGAGCTTGCCGTCCTTGAGCTGGTTGACGGTCCGCTCGCGCTGCTGCTGCGCGACGTCGCCGTTGATCGCGGCGGCGGAGAAGCCTCGGGCGCGCAGCTTCTCGGCGACGGTCTCGGTCTCGTTCTTGGTACGGACGAAGACGATGGTCGCCTCGAAGTTCTCGACCTCGAGGATCCGGGTCAGCGCGTCCACCTTCTGCGGGTAGGACACCATCAGGTAGCGCTGCTTGATGTTCGCGGCGGTGGCGGTGCGGTTCTTGACCGTGATCTCGGCCGGATCGTTGAGGTACTGCTTCGACATCCGGCGGATCGTCGACGGCATGGTCGCCGAGAACAGCGCCACCTGCTTCTCCGCGGGGGTGCTGGCGAGGATCGTCTCGACGTCCTCGGCGAAGCCCATGTTGAGCATCTCGTCGGCCTCGTCGAGGACGAGGTAGCGCAGCTCGGAGAGGTCGAGGGTGCCCTTCTCCAGGTGGTCCATGATCCGGCCGGGGGTGCCGACGACGATGTGGACGCCCCGGCGCAGGGCCGAGAGCTGTACGCCGTACCCCTGACCGCCGTAGACCGGCAGGACGTGGACGCCGCGCAGGTGGGCGGCGTACCGCTCGAACGCCTCGCAGACCTGCAGCGCGAGCTCGCGCGTGGGCGCGAGGACGAGCGCCTGCGGGCTCTTCTGCTTCACGTCGAGGCGCGAGAGGACCGGCAGCGCGAACGCCGCGGTCTTGCCGGTGCCGGTCTGCGCGAGGCCGACGACGTCGCGGCCGTCGAGCAGGGTCGGGATGGTGGCGGCCTGGATCGGGGACGGCGTCTCGTAGCCGACCTCCTTGAGGGCCTTGAGGACGCGGTCGTCGAGCCCGAGGTCGTCGAAGGTGATCTCGGGGGCATCGGGCGCGTCAGACATGCACACCACGGTAGGGCCCGCACGCCCGGGGGTGTGATTCGTCGTCGCGGCGACGTCCGTCACTACCCCTGCGGCGGCGGGCCCTCCTGGCCCCCGCGAGAGGACCCCTCGAGGGGCCCGGCTACTCGACGGTGACCGACTTGGCGAGGTTGCGCGGCTTGTCGATGTCGTGGCCGAGGTGCAGCGCCGCGTGGTAGGCGAGCAGCTGCAGCGGCAGCGTCAGCAGGATCGGGTCGAGCTCCCGCTCGTTGCGGGGCACGTCGATCCGGGTGGCCTCGAGCCCCCCGAGGTCGACGCCCTCGTGGGTGACGACCACGAGCGGGCCGCCGCGGGCGGCGATCTCGTGCAGCGCGCCGGCGTTGCGGTCGGCGAGCTCGTCCTCGGGGACGATCGCGACCGTCGGCACCTCCGGGGAGATCAGCGCCAGCGGGCCGTGCTTGAGCTCGGAGGTCTGGTAGGCCTCGGCGTGCCGGTAGGAGATCTCCTTGAACTTCTGCGCCCCCTCACGCGCGACCGGGAAACCGCGCACCCGGCCGACGAAGAACAGGCTCTCCGCCTTCGACAGCTCCCTCGCGACCTCGGCGAGCCGCTCCTCCTGGGCGAGCACCTCGGCGACCTGGCCGGGGATCGCCTGCAGCCCGGCGATGAGCCGGCGGCCGTCGGCGATCGACAGGTCCCGCACCCGGCCGAGCTGCAGCGCGAGCAGCGCGAAGCCGAGGAACATGTTGGTGAGCGCCTTGGTGGAGGCGACCGCGACCTCGGGGCCGGCGTGCAGGTAGATGCCGCCGTCGCACTCGCGGGCGATGGCGCTGCCGACGACGTTGACGAGGCCGACGACCCGGCCGCCCTTGCGGCGGATCTCCTGGACCGCCAGCAGGGTGTCCAGGGTCTCGCCGGACTGGCTCACCGCGACGTAGAGCGTGTCGGGCTCGATGATCGGGTTGCGGTAGCGGAACTCGCTGGCCGCCTCGGCGTCGGCGGGGATCCGCGCCAGCTCCTCGATCAGGGAGGCGCCCATCTGGCCGACGTAGTACGCCGACCCGCAGCCGAGGATCTTCACCCGGCGGATCGCGCGGGTCTCGCGGGCGTCCATGTTGAGGCCGCCGAGGTGGGCGGTACCGAACTTCTCGTCGAGCCGGCCGCGGAGCACCCGCTCCGCCGACTCGGGCTGCTCGAGCATCTCCTTGTGCATGTAGGAGTCGTGGTCGCCGGCGTCGTAGATGGAGGGGTCGATGTCGAGCTGCGTGGCCTCGGTACCCGTCGCACTGAGGTCCTCGCGGAAGGTGGTGAAGCCCGATGCGGTCAGGGTCGCGAGCTCGCCGTCCTCGAGGTGGGCGACGGTCGTGGTGTGGCGCACCAGCGCGGCGAGGTCGGAGGCCACGAACATCTCGCGGTCCCCCACCCCGACGATCAGTGGGCTGCCGTTGCGGGCGACGACGATCCGGTCGGGGAAGTCGGCGTGCACGACCGCGATGCCGTAGGTGCCGTCGATCTGGGCGATCGCGTCGCGGACCCGGCCCTCGAGGGTGTCGGCGTCGGAGGCGGCGACGAGGTGGGCAACCACCTCGGTGTCGGTGTCGGAGACCAGCTCCACGCCCCGGTCGCTCAGTCGCCGCCGCAGCGTGGCGGCGTTGTCGATGATGCCGTTGTGGACCACGGCGACCCGGCCGCTGGTGTCGGTGTGCGGGTGGGCGTTGACGTCGTTCGCCGGGCCGTGGGTGGCCCAGCGGGTGTGGCCGACGCCGACCTTGCCGGCGAACCGCTTCGGCAGCTCGTCCGCCAGGTCCCGGACCCGGCCGGCCCGCTTGGCCGTCCGCAGCCCGCTGCTGCCGAGCACCGCCACGCCGGCCGAGTCGTAACCCCGGTGCTCCAGCCGGGTCAGTCCCTCGACCAGGATCGGCGCGGCCTGCTGCCCGCCGATGTACCCCACGATTCCGCACATGTCGTTCGTCCCCTCTCGTCGTTCCCTGTGGTCCCTGCCGCTCACCCGTAGATGAGCCGCCGCAGCTGCCGCTCGGTGAGCCGCGGCGCCGCCACCAGGCGGTGCTGCAGCTCGTCGGCCAGCCGGGCGAAGATCTCGCCGTTGCGCGCGCCGTACGTCTTCAGCTGGGCGTGGCGGCGGCGGACGTACTCCTCGACCGGCTCGGCGTAGAACGCCAGGACGTCCTCCACCACCCGCGCCGCCTCACCGGGCGCCAGCCCGGTGCTCGCCGTGACCCGCTCGACCAGCTCCTGCTCGACCCGCACCCCGAGAGCGTGGCGAACCCAGGCCCCTTCCCGCAACTTCCTGCCCGAAATCGGGCAGATATCTTTGCCTTGGCGTCGTGACCACGGCGGTACGTCGGCAACTGGTGGCAGCTCGGCGGGTTGGCGAGGGGAACTGGTGGCAGCTCGCGGTGGAGCCGGGGAGTCGCCCTCACGTGGCCCCGCGTGGGTGGAGCGACCTGTCGCAGCAAGGGGCCGATCCTGGGTGCCGGGTGGGGCGGACCCGCCGAGTTCGGGGGTCCTGCGGACGTCGGCGTGGGGAGGGTCTATAGTTGGTGAACAGAAGGTGAACGGGAGGTGTCAGATGCAGGAATCGCAGGTGGCTCAGGGGGCCCTCGTCATGCGTTGGGTTCCGGTGACCGGGAATGACGGTCGGACCCGGTTCGAAATGCGGTGGAGCGTCGCCCCTGCAGCCCGCACGCAGGCACCCCTGGCCGCGACGGCCGACCACCGGCGCCACACCCCCGCCCACGCCGCATGACGCACGCCTGACCCAGGCTCACTGACCCGCCCGGCAGGATGGGCGCATGACCGAGCGCGCCCCGCTGGACCTCGTCGACACCGACTCGCTGCTCGCCGACGACGAGCGCGCGATCCGCGAGACCGTGCGCCGCCTCGTCGACGACCGGCTCCGCCCGCGGATCGGCGACTGGTTCGAGTCCGGCGACGTCCCGGTCCGCGAGCTCGCCAAGGAGTTCGGCGCCCTCGGCCTGCTCGGGATGCACCTCACCGGCTACGGCTGCGCCGGCACCAGCGCCACGGCGTACGGCCTGGCCTGCCAGGAGCTCGAGGCCGGCGACTCCGGGCTGCGCTCGATCGTCAGCGTGCAGGGGTCGCTGGCGATGTACGCGCTGTGGAAGCACGGCTCCGACGAGCACAAGGACACCTGGCTGCCGCGGATGGCGGCCGGCGAGGCCATCGGCTGCTTCGGGCTGACCGAGCCCGAGGCGGGGTCCGACCCCGGCGCGATGCGGACCCGGGCCCGGCGCGACGCCGGCGGCGACTGGGTCCTCGACGGCACCAAGCTGTGGATCACCAACGGCTCGGTCGCCGACGTCGCCTTGGTGTGGGCCCGCACCGACGAGGGGATCCGCGGCTTCGTCGTGCCGACCGACACGCCCGGCTTCACCGCCACCGCGCTCGAGCACAAGCTCTCGCTGCGTGCCTCGGTCACCAGCGAGCTCGCGCTCGACGGGGTGCGCCTGCCCGCCGACGCCGTGCTCCCGGGCGCCGTCGGACTGTCGGCCCCGTTGTCGTGCCTGACCGAGGCCCGGTTCGGGATCGTCTTCGGCGCCCTCGGCGCGGCCCGCGACTGCCTGGAGACCACCGTCGCCTACGTGCGGGAGCGGGAGATCTTCGGCCGTCGGCTGGCGGGTTTCCAGCTCACCCAGGCCAAGCTGGCCGACATGACCGTGGAGCTGGCGAAGGCGCAGCTGCTCGCGCTGCACCTCGGCCGTCTCAAGGAGCAGGGCCGGCTCACGCCGCAGGCCGTCAGCGTCGGCAAGCTCAACAGCACCCGCGAGGCGCTGGCGATCGCCCGCGAGTGCCGCACCCTCTTGGGCGCGGCCGGGATCACGCTCGACCACCCGCCGCTGCGGCACGCCAACAACCTCGAGTCGGTGCTGACCTACGAGGGCACCTCCGAGGTGCACCAGCTCGTCATCGGGCAGGCGCTCACCGGCGAGCCGGCGTTCCGCTGAGCGGCGCCGTCCGCCACAGCCAGGCGAGGCCCAGCAGCGGCAGCGCCGCCGGCACGTAGCCGTAGCCGCTGCCGAACCGCGACCACACCGTGTCGTCCGGGAACAGGTCCGGCACGGCGATCGTCAGCGCGCCGACCACGACGACCCCGACGAGCTCGAGGACGACCGCGGCCCAGGCCAGCCGGGTGGTGAACGGTCCGGGCCGGGCGAGGCAGACCGTGGCGACGACGTACACGGCCGCGGCGAAGCCGGACAGGCCGTAGGCGAGCGGTGCCTCGTCGGCCTTCTGCAGCAGCTGCACCGTGGACCGGCCGGTCGCCGAGATCGCGAAGACGGCGTAGACGAGGACGAGGACCCGGCCCAGCCCCTGGTCGGTCCGGGCGGCCGGGGCGGTCGGCTCAGGCACCTGCGCTCCAGACCTGCTGCACCCGCAGCACCAGGACCGGCACGACCAGGCCCAGCACGATGAGCGCGGCGGTGCCGGCGCGGCTCCGCTCGCCGAGCGCCCAGATGGCGGCAGCGGGCACGAAGAACAGCGTGCCGAGCAGGTAGCCGACGAAGACGAGACCGTTGACGTCGCGGTCGCCGCCGACGAACTGCGCGATCCCCACGACCGCCTGCACGAGCAGGCCGATCTCGAGGATCACCAGCATCCACAGCAGCACCGGACCCGTCGTCCGGTTCAGCACGACGTACGCCGTGGCGACGGCGGCGAGCAGCAGGGAGAACGCGATCAGCGCGGTCTGGAGCGGGTCGATCATCGCGGCGATCCTACGGGCGCCCCCGGTACTGTGACCGGGGTCACGTCCAGACCAGGCACTCCACCGGAATGCATCCGGACCGCGGTCCGTTTCAGACGCTTGAAAGTTCAACCACTGAACGGACCCCCTCCAGGAGCAACCACCATGAGCATCTTCAGCCGCAAGTCCGCCGTCGCCGAGGCCCCCCGCGTCTTCGACGCCGGCACCACGGCCCTCGAGGACATCTCGGGCGAGTACACCCTCGACACCACCCACACCCGCCTCGGCTTCTCGGCCCGCCACGCGATGGTCACCACCGTGCGCGGTGCCTTCAAGGACTTCGAGGGCACGGCCGTCATCGACACCGCGACCCCCGCGAACTCCAAGGTCGACCTGACCATCAAGGTCGCCAGCGTGGACACCGGCGTCGCCGACCGCGACGGCCACCTCGTCTCCGGCGACTTCTTCGACGCCGAGGCCTACCCGACCATCCGCTTCGTCTCCACCAAGGTCGAGCGCGACGGTTCGGAGTGGGCGATCACCGGCGACCTGACCATCAAGGACGTCACCAAGCCGGTCACGGTCCTCTTCGAGGAGGCCGGCTCGGCGCAGGACCCCTGGGGCTCGACCCGCGTCGGCTTCGAGGGCTCGACCACCATCAACCGCAAGGACTGGGGCCTGACCTGGAACGCCGTCCTCGAGACCGGCGGCGTCCTCGTCTCCGAGAAGATCAAGCTCGAGTTCGACGTCTCGGCCGTCCGCAACGCCTGACCATGCCCTGCCGACGCTGACCCGCCCGAAAGCTTCGGGCGGGTCAGCGCGCAGTTTCGGACGGGTCAGCGTCGTCCCGGCGATAAATCGGGTGCCGGCCGAGCGGGAGCGACCGCACCATGGTCGGCATGACCCGATCCCTCACCCTCCCCGTCGACCTCGCCGGGACCTACACCGTGCGCCCGCTGGCGCACGGTGACGAGGCCGCCGTGACCGCCGTGATCGCCGCCCAGGATCTGGCGGACACCGGCGAGGTCGCCATCGAGGAGGCCGACATCGTGGCCGACTGGCAGCGGCCCGGGTACGACGTCTCCGAGAACTCCGTCGGCATCTTCGCTGGTGACACCCTGGTCGCCTTCGCCGACGTCTCCACCAGCACCCGCGGCGACGCCGCCGTCGTCCCCGACCACCGCGGCCGCGGCCTCGGCACCGCCCTCGCCCGCTGGATGCGGGAGCGAGCCGCCGAGCACGGCTGGACCGAGGTCGGCATGCCGGTGCCGCAGGGCTCCGGCGGCGACCGCCTGCTCGAGGCCCTCGGCTACCACGTCCGGTGGACCAGCTGGGTGCTCGAGCTCCCCGAGGGCGCCAGCATCCCCGACCGCCCGCTGCCCGAGGGGTACGCCGTCGGCGAGGCCGATCCGACCCGCTACGAGCAGTGCTACGCGGTCCAGGAGGATGCCTTCCTCGAGTGGACCTCGCGCGAGCGCGACACGTTCGAGCAGTGGCGCTCCGCCACCATCGACCGCCCCGGCTTCGAGCCGTGGAACCTCCGCGCCGTCACTGACCCCGCCGGCGACGTGGTCGCCATGTGCTTCGTGCTCAAGGCCGGCGACGAGGGGTACGTCGACCGGCTCGCCACCCGCCGCGACCAGCGCGGCAAGGGGCTCGCCCAGGCACTGCTCGTCGACGCCTTCCGGGTCGCCCGCGAGCACGGCGCACCACGGGCCGGGCTCTCGACCGACTCGCGCACCGGCGCGCTCGCGCTCTACGAGAAGGTCGGCATGAAGGTCACCTCGACCTGGGTCAACCGCGCGATCTCCCTCGACGGCGCCCTGGACGGCCACCGATGAGCGCCTCCGCCCAGGCCCCGGCACAGGCCCCGGCACTGGCCCTGCCGGCCGGCCTCACCAGCCGGCCGCTGACCCTCGACGACGCCGAGGCGGTGCACGCCGTCGTCGCCGCCGAGGAGACCGTCGACCTCGGCGAGCCCGACCTGACCCTCGAGGACATCGTCAGCGACTGGCAGGTGCCGAGCTACGACATCACGGCCAGCACCGTCGGGGTCTTCGCCGGCGACACCCTGGTCGCGTACGCCGACCTCGCCGGTCCGGACACGGCGTACACCGCCGTGCACCCGGAGCACCAGGGCCGCGGCATCGGCACCGCGCTCGCGCACTGGGTCCAGCAGAAGGCGCGGGCCGCGGGCTCGACCCGGATCGGCGCGCAGGTCCCCGAGGGCAGCGCCGCCGACCGGCTGATGGCCGACCTCGGCTACGGGGTCCGCTGGACCGCCTGGGACCTCGAGCTGCCCGAGGGCGCCGAGATCGTGCCGCAGCCGCTGCCCGACGGCTTCCGGATCCGCGACGCCGCCGAGGCCGACCGCGAAGCCGCGTGGACGCTCATCGAGGACGCCTTCCTCGAGTGGGCCGACCGCGACCGGCAGGGCCTCGAGGACTTCGGGGCGCGGGTCTGGGGCCGGGCGAGCTACGCGCCGTGGAACCTCCGACTGCTGGAGACCGGTGACGGCACCCTCGTCGGGGCCACCCACGTGCACCTCAGCGGTGACAGTGGGTACGTCGCGAAGATCGCCGTCCGCCGCGACCACCGGGGCCGCGGGCTGGCCACCGCGATGCTCGCCGACGCCTTCGCCCGGGCCCGGGAGCACGGCGCGGTGCGCTGCTACCTCTCGACCGACACCCGGGCGGGCGCCCGCGCGGTCTACGAGAAGGTCGGCATGGTCGTCACGTCGACCTGGGTGAACCGCGCGATCGACCTGTAGCCCGCGGGCCGACAACCCACCGGGAACGCCGGATCGCCGCGGGCATGCTTGGGACCCGCCGTTGCTGGGAACAGGCGTGGGCATGGACGCCGACACCTCGACGCCCCGCCTCGCCCGGTACGCCGCGCTGGCCCGGCTGCTGCTGCGCCACGGCCGCTCCGACCTGGTCACCGGGATGGAGCTCGACGAGTTCGCCGTGGACGCCGAGCCCCCGGCGGGGAACCGCGAGCAGGCGGAGGCCTTCGCCTGCGACCTCGAGGAGCTCGGGCCGACCTTCATCAAGCTCGGCCAGCTGCTGTCGACGCGCTTCGACCTGCTGCCGCCGGCGTACACCACCGCACTGGCGCGGCTGCAGGACGACGCCGAGCCGTTCCCGTTCGAGGACGTCGAGGAGATCATCGAGGCCGAGCTCGGCGGCCGGGTGCGGCACCTCTTCGCCGACTTCGAGACCGTACCGTTCGCGGCCGCCTCCCTCGGGCAGGTGCACCGGGCCACGCTGCCCAGCGGCCGCAAGGTGGTCGTCAAGGTGCAGCGCCCCGAGGCGCGGAAGGTCGCCCGCGAGGACATGGAGACCCTCGCCCGGCTCGCCGGGCTGGCCGACCGGCACACCGAGGCCGGCCGCCGGTTCGGCTTCGAGCAGCTGCTCGCGCAGTTCCGGCGGTCGTTGTCCGGCGAGCTCGACTACCGGCGCGAGGCGCGGAACCTGCTGAAGTTCCGGGACCTGACGAAGGGCTACGACCTGCTCGTGGTGCCGGAGCCGATCCTGACCCACTCCTCCTCGCGGGTGCTGACCATGGAGCGGATCGAGGGGCGCAAGGTCACCGACGTCGGCCCACTGGGGATCCTCGACACCGACACGGAGCCGATCGTCGACCAGCTGTTCCGCTGCTACCTGACGCTGATGCTCGACCACGGCGTGCTGCACGCCGACCCGCACCCGGGCAACCTCGTCCTCACCGACGACGGCCGGCTGGCGCTGCTCGACCTCGGGATGGTCTCGGCGGTCCCGCCCCGGATCCAGGAGCGCGTGCTCAAGCTGCTGCTCGCGATCGGGGACGGCGACGGCGAGGAGGCCGCCGGCATCCTCGCCGGGCTCGGCCACCCGCTGCCGGAGTACGACCCGGCCGCCTTCCGCGCCGAGGTGTCCCACCTGGTCACCGAGGCCGCCGCGGCCGGCCCCGACCAGCAGGTCGGTGCGGTGCTGGTCGAGCTGAGCCGCACCAGCGGGGGGCACGGGCTGCGGCCGCCGGCGGAGATGTCCATGATCGGCAAGGCGCTGCTCAACCTCGACCAGTCGACCCTCCACCTCCACCCGGACTTCGACCCCGCCTGCGCGATCCGCGACAACCTGACCCACCTGCTGACGAGCGGCCTCAGCGTCAGCCCGGCCGGGGTGATGGCGGCCGCCATCGAGGCCAAGGAGTTCGCGACGCTCCTCCCCAAGCGGGGCAACCAGATCCTCGACAGCCTCGCCGACGGCGAGCTCACGGTCCGGGTGCGGGCGCTGGACGAGGAACGGCTGCACCGGGTGCTGCACCGGGTCGCGAACCGGGTCACCCTCGGCATCATCATCGGCGCCACCGTGCTCGGCGCGGCGCTGATGATGCGGGTGGAGACCGAGCAGCGGCTCCTCGGCTACCCGGCGCTCGCCATGGTCTGCTTCCTCTTCGCGGTGCTCGCCGGCGTCGCGCTCGCGGTGTGGATCCTGCTCACCGACCGCAAGGTCGCCCGCGCGGCGCGGCCTCCCTCGGGGAGCCCGGCCGCCCGGACCGGTCCCGGGGCCGGCTGACCCCGGCCGACCCCGACTGACCGGTTGATCTGGAATTGCCCCGCCGGGCCGGGCGTGCGACCCTGCCCGGCAGGGCCTCGTCCGCGGGCCCCCGGACGAGCGGCGCCGTACCCGGTCAGCGACAAGACGGCGACCTTCGGGAGTGACCATGTCGTGGTTCGTCCTCGTGCTGTCAGGAGTCCTCGAGGCGGTGTGGGCCACCGCGCTCGACCGCTCCGACGGCCTCAGCCGCCCCGTCCCCTCCGTCGTCTTCGGCGTCGCGCTCGTGCTGAGCATGGCCGGGCTGGGCTGGGCGATGAAGGAGCTGCCGGTCGGCACGTCGTACGCCGTGTGGGTGGGGATCGGCGCCACCCTCACCGCCGCCTATGCGATGGCGACCGGCGGCGAGCCGGTGACCGTGGCGCGGGTTCTGCTGCTGGCCGGGATCGTCGGCTGCGTCGTGGGGCTGAAGCTCACCCACTGACGCCGGATGCCAGCTCGACGGTCGTGACCACCCGGGTGACCGACGGCCGTCGCGGCGCCGACGAGAAGCCGAAGCGCGGGGGCGGGTCGACCGGGGCCAGGGTCCCCAGGGCGGCGCCGTCGAAGGAGCCGGCCAGCGAGGTGACCGCGATGCTGTCGGTGGCGCCGTACCACTCACGCCTGCCCTCGCGGGCGGTGCCGCGGGTCCGCACCCCGCGCATCACGAACCGGGCGACCGGGTCGGTGACCGCGCACCACGCCGGCGACTCCGCGAGCCGGGCCGGGACCGCCCGCAGCGCCCACCCGACGGGGGTCCGCGACCCGAGCGTGAGGTCCAGCGACAGCGACGCCGCCCGGACGCGCCAGCCGTCGCTCGACGCGGCCGCCTCGAACGGCTCCACCCGCACCTCGTCGAAGAGGTAGGTCTCGGCGATGAAGTCCGCCACCTGCTGGGTCGGCGCCAGCAGCACCCGGTGGCCCGTCACCGTCGCGACCATGGCGTCCGAGAACGGGCCGTAGGGGGTCACCGGCCAGTGGCCGACGACCACCCGGGTGCCCGAGGTCGAGCCGACCCCGGCGATGGACCCGCGGAACCTCGCGCGGCGCTTCTCCCCCCTCACCGGATGGGGGCGCCCGAGATCGTGCGGGCGATGACGAGTCGCTGGATCTCCGAGGTGCCCTCGAAGATCGTGTAGATGCGGGCGTCGCGGGCCATCCGCTCGACCGGGTACTCACGGGTGTAGCCGTTGCCGCCGAGGATCTGCATCGCCTGCCCAGTCACCTTGACTGCCGTCTCGCCGGCGAAGAGCTTGGACATCGACCCCTCGGCCCGGTGGAACCGTTCGCCGTGCCGGGCCATCCACGCCGCCCGCCACACCAGCAGCCGGGACGCCTCGATCGAGGTGGCCATGTCGGCCAGCTGGAAGGCGATCCCCTGGTTCTCGATGATCGGTCTGTCGAACTGCTCGCGCGTCTGCGCGTAGTCGAGCGCCACCTCGTACGCCGCGCGGGCGATGCCGACCGCCTGCGCGCCGACCGATGGGCGGGTCCGTTCGAAGGTCGCCATCGACGGCTGGCTACGGCCGCTGCCGGAGCCCTCCCGGGCGCGGGCGAGCCGCTCGTCGAGCTTCTCCTTGCCGCCGAGCAGGCAGCGGCCGGGGACACGCACGTCGTCGAGGACCACCTCGGCGGTGTGCGAGGCGCGGATGCCGTGCTTGTGGAACTTCTGCCCCTGGCTCAGCCCGGGCGTGCCCGGCGGCACCACGAAGCTCGCCTGCCCGCGGGCCCGCAGCTCCGGGTCGACCACGCAGGTGACCACATGCACGTCGGCGATGCCGCCGTGGGTGGCCCAGGTCTTGGTGCCGTCGAGGACCCACTCGTCGGTCGCCTCGTCGTACGTCGCGCGGGTGCGCATCGCGCCGACGTCGCTGCCGGCGTCGGGCTCGGACGAGCAGAACGCCGCCAGCTTCAGGTCGCCCGGGCCGCCGAACATCTGCGGCACCCACTCCATGACCTGCTCGTCGGTGCCGTTGGCGCGGACCCCCGCGGCGGCCAGCGCCGTGCCGACGATGCAGAGGCCGATCCCGGCGTCGCCCCAGAAGAGCTCCTCCATGGCGACCGGGATCCCGAGCCCGGTCTCCTCGTAGGCCTGGGTGGCGAAGAAGTCGAGGGAGTAGAGCCCGATCTTCGCGGCCTCCTCCAGCACCGGCCAGGGAAACTCCTCGCGTTCGTCCCACTCCGCCGCCGCCGGCCGGACGACGTTCGCCGCGAACTCGTGGACCCACGCGCGCAGGTCGAGCAGGTCCTGCCCGAGCTCGAACGACGGGGTGCCGGTCACGTGCTCGACCCTAGCGCTGCGGCTTCACCACGGTATGTGGTCGAACCCGCGCCTCCCGTGGTGCAGAAACCACGGGAAGTGCGGGTACACCACGGGACCTTGGTGAAGCCGCAGCCCCCGACTACGCGTGGGCGGTGGTCTCGAACGGGTCGAGGTCCTCCTCGACGCCCTCGTCGCCGGCGTCGGCCCGGTAGTCCACGGGGCGGGTCTGGTCGACCCCCTCGTCGACCCCGGCCGCCCGGAACGCCAGCGTCAGCACCACGCTGACGATGACGTTGAGGATGAGCGCCGTGAACCCGATGTAGACGAGCGTGTCGGTGAACGGGAACTCGTTCAGCGGGCTGCCGAAGTGGCTGCCCGGCTGGCCGATCTTCGGGTTGGCGTAGGCGGTGACGGTGCCGTAGAGCATGCCGACCGCCCAGCCGGCGAGCAGCGCCCACCGGTGGAAGAACCGGGTGTAGAGGCCCACGACGATCGCCGGGAAGGTCTGCAGGATCCAGACGCCGCCGAGCAGCTGCAGGTCGAGGGCGTAGGTCGTCGACACGAACAGCACGAACGCCAGCGCGCCGAACTTCACCAGCAGCGAGGCGACCTTGGACTGCTGCGCCTCCTGCGCCGGGGTGGCGGCGCGGTTGATGAAGGCCTTGTAGACGTTGCGAGTCCACAGGTTGGCGGCCGCGATCGACATGATCGCCGCCGGGACGAGTGCACCGATCGCGATCGCCGCGAAGGCGACGCCGGCGAACCAGTCGGGGAACTGGTCCTCGAACAGCTGTGGCACGGCGTGCTGCGGGTTCGACACCTGGACGCCCGCGGCGATGGCGACGAAGCCGAGCAGCGCGAGCAGGCCGAGCAGGAAGGAGTACGCCGGCAGCAGCGCCGCGTTGCGCCGGATCACCGAGCGCTCCCGCGTCGAGAGCACCGCGGTGACCGAGTGCGGGTACATGAACAGCGCCAGCGCCGAGCCGAGCGCCAGCGATGCGTAGGCCCAGTGCAGCAGCGGCGCGGGGATCGCGCTCTTCGGCGCCGCCTCGCCGTTCGCGATGGCGGACGCGTTCTCGCTGTTGAACGAGTCGAAGCTGTCGGTGGCCGCGGCGAAGATCGCGTCCCAGCCGCCGACCTGCGAGGGGATGTAGAGGATCGCCACGAAGATGACAAGGTAGATCAGCGTGTCCTTGACGAACGCGATCAGCGCCGGCGCCCGCAGCCCGGACGAGTAGGTGTAGGCGGCCAGCACGGTGAACGCGACGAACAGCGGGATGTGGTTGACCAGCCAGCTGCTCTCCTCGGAGCCGATGCCCATGACCTCGAGCACCACCTCGATGCCCACCAGCTGCAGCGCGATGTAGGGCATCGTCGCGAGGATGCCGGTCAGCGCGATCGCCAGCGCGAGCGGCCGGCTGTCGTAGCGGCCCTGCACGAAGTCGGCCGGCGTGACGTAGCCGTGCCGGTGCGAGACCGACCAGAGCCGCGGCAGGAACATGAAGATCAGCGGGTAGACCACGATCGTGTACGGCACCGCGAAGAAGCCGATCGCGCTGCCGGCGTACAGCAGCGCGGGCACCGCCACGAACGTGTACGCCGTGTAGAGGTCGCCGCCGATGAGGAACCAGGCGATGAAGGTGCCGAACCCGCGGCCGCCGAGCCCCCACTCGTCGAGGTTGTCGAGCTCCTGCGCCCGCCGCCACCTCGACGCGGCGAAGCCGAGGACCGTGACCAGCAGGAAGAAGAAGATGAAGACGCTGAACGCGACCGTGCTGACGTCGTTCACCGGCGGGCCTCCTGCTCACGCGCGGCCCGCTCGCGCCGGTCGGCGCCCTTGGCGAGGTAGTAGGCGATCACGGTGAGCACGACCGCCACCGGGATCAGCGCCATCTGGAACCAGAAGTAGAACGGGAAGCCGAGCAGGGTCGGCTCGACCGAGTCGAAGAGCGGCACCAGCAGCGGCAGCACGACGGCCGGGCTGAGCACGAGGCCGATGAGCAGCCAGGTGCGCCGCGTCGAGGACGTGGGTCGTGGTGGGCGCGAGCCGGTGGCTGGCTCGGACATCTGGTCGGACATGGAACCTCCCGAGGATCGACCGACGCAGATCATTGCCCGGCGCCCGACCGGTCGAAACCCCGGGGTCTCGCGGTGGGACGCGGCCGCCGGAATCGGCAGGCCATCGCTCCCCGGGCGAGTGCCAGGCTGCGGGCGTGCAGACCCCGCCCGGCCGCAGCCGCGCGCCGACCTCGACGTCGACCACTTGTGGGAGCTGCCGGCCGAGCCGACCCGCCTGGTGGACCTGTGCGTGTTCTCCAGCTCCGACGAGCACCGGCACGTGGACGTCCGCCGGCACGGCACGCCGCTGGTGCTGCCCGACCCGAACGGGCTGCTGGTGCTCAGGAACGACGACGATGCCGCGCTCGCCGAGGGCGCGGCACAGGCGACGGAGCAGCGCCGGCAGCGCTGGGCCACCGGGGAGTGGCTGGTGCGGCGGTCGTTGGCCCGCGGCCGCCTCGCCGAGGGGGTCGGCCTGTTCCTCCGCTTCGGGCTGGACCCGCTGGCCGGCGAGCTCCGGGCCCGGCACTGCCCGTGGCGCCACGACTTCGGGCTGCGCTACCTCGAGGAGGACCTGCCCGCCGACGTCGCGGCCTGCTTCGCGTGGCTGGGCGAGCTGCTCGGGGTACCGGCCGGGGAGACCGTCAGCGCCAGCGCCCCGCGCGGCTGAGCAGGAACCACAGCGCCACGGCGATGAGGATCACCGGCAGGTGGGTCACCACCGTCACCAGGAGCAGCACGACGAACAGCATGACCAGCGGCGCCGGGACGCCGCCGCGCCGCCGGGGCGGGGACGGGCGCGCGTGGTGGCCGACCGGGGCGCCCGGCGGCACCCACGGCGGCCGGTCGCCGCGGGGCAGGTCCGCGAAGACCGGCGCGAGGTCGGCCGGGGTCCGGGCGCCCCAGATCTGGTCGAGCCGCTCGGAGTGCTCCTCGGTGGTGATCCGGCCGGCCGCGTAGTGCTCGGCCAGCTCCGCGGCCGCGCGCTCGCGCTCGGCGTCACCGATGCGCAGGTGCTGGTTCCACGGGTTCTGGGCCCACGGCACCTGACCCCACGGCCGCTGCTGGCGGCGGTCCCAGGGGTCGGGCGTGCCGCCCCGCGAGTGGCCCCACGACCCGGTCATTCCGCCTCTCCCTCCGCGAGGATGCCGTAGAGCCGGCGGCGGGTGTCGACGAGCACGTCGATGGCGGCCCGCCGCTGCTGGTCGGTGCCGGTGGTGATGATCTGCCACACGGCGTTCATGACCTGGCCGATCTCGGGCTTGAGCGAGGAGAAGTCCGCGCCCCCCTCGCGCCCCTCCCGGCCCTCGCTGCCGCGCGGCCCGGCGAACGGCTCCCAGACCGCGGCGAGCTCGTCGGCGTGCTCGTTGATGTACTCCCAGCCGGCGTGGGTCGGCTTGAGCTTGCGCTGGCCCGACCCGTCGACGGCCTCGATGAGGCCCTCGTCCTCGAGCTGCTGGATGGTCGGGTAGACCGAGCCGGGGCTGGGCTTCCACGCGCCGCCGGTGCGCTCGGCGATCTGCGACATCACCTGGTAGCCGTTCATTGCGTCCTCGCGCAGCACGTCGAGGATGGCGGAGCGGACGTCGCCGCGCCGCACCCGCGGCCCGCGCTGGCCGCTCTCGGTCTGGGCGAGGCCGAACAGGCCGGCCACCCACGGCGGCGGGCCCGGCCGGCTCGACCGGCCGCCCCAGTCACCCCAGCCGCCACCGAAGCCGCTCTCCCAGCCGCCCCAGCCGCCCCGCTGGCCGTGCATCCCCCACGGCTGCTCGACGTGCCGTGCCCACTGCCGGTTGAACCCGTGTCCGTGTCCCATCCCGATCCCTCCCGACCGTGTCGCGACACCGTCGCGATATATCGTCTGAATATCGTCTGAATATCGCGACAGTACGTCGAGGGTCGGCGCCGGACAAGGGCTCGGCCCGGGCGACCGCCAGCCGTCCAGACCGGCGACACGCTCCGGGGCGGGTACAAGGTCCCGGGTCCCGCCCGAAACGGTCCCGGGGCGGCCGGGACCGGCCTAGCCTGCTGGGCATGACCCCCACGACCCGCCTGCGCCGCCTGCGCCCCGCGCTGGCGATGCTGGCCGTGGGGCTGGGCTGGAACTACCTGGCCCTGACGACTCCGGTCTCCGGGGCCCAGGGCCCGGCGCCGGAGACCGCCGTCAGCGAGCGGTCTCCCGCAAGGTAGCGCCGCGGGCGCCGCGCACGGTCAGCCCCGCGCTGGCCAGCGCGACCGCGCCCAGCACCACGGCTGCGGCGACGGCGAGCACGACCAGCCGCTGCCAGTCCACGGCGGCCACCAGG
>NZ_JBHSSS010000022.1:0-137873 GCF_042659625.1 Nocardioides sp. GCM10027114 | reverse complement strand
GTCGACCACGCCGAGGGTCACGGTGCGCAGGACGACGTACTGCGCGAGCGTGCCGGCGGCGAGCCCGGCGACCGCGGTCGCGCCGAGCGCCACCGCGAGCTCACGCACGACCGCCGACACGACCGAGCGCCGCGGGACGCCGACGACCCGCAGCGACGCGGCGTCGCGCCGGCGGGCGGGCAGCTGCACGGCGGTGCTGACGAGCAGCCCGGCGAGCGCCATCAGCAGCACCAGCACCGCGACCACGGCGTACAGCCGCAGCGTCAGTGCGTAGGCGCCCTGGTCGAGGGTGCGCTGCACCCCGGCCAGCGTGGTCTCGAGGGAGGCGCCGCGGTCGCGGAGCCCGTCGAGCACCCGCTCGGGGGTGTCGGCGCGGGCGAGCACCAGCACCGGGGCGTCCTGCGGATAGATCTCACGGTCGGTGGTCAGCATCCGGTAGTCGATGAGCAGGCCGCTCGGCCCGAGGAGCGGCACGCTCGCGGCCGTCGCGACCGGGTCCACCGGGAACTCCGTGGCGCTGGTCGAGCCGAACGCCCCCTCCTGGGTGCCGGCCGGGGCGTCGACGCCGGCCACCACCGGCAGCTCGGGCGTCACCCCGCCCGCAGCGAGCTGGAGGATGACCGGCGAGCCGCCCGAGTCGGTGTCGAGGACGAGCGCCCCGTCGCGCGTGTCGAGCCCTGTGATGGCGTCGGGCGACGAGGCCCGCGGGGCCGGCCCCCAGCCGGCGCCCTCGAGCGCGTCGGTCAGCGGCTCGCCGTCGACGGCCACCTCCTCGACGACGACCCGGCCGCCCAGGGTCAGCGGCAGCGTGGCGCCGCCGCCGAGCGTCATCCCGTCGAGCCGGCAGCCCTCGGCGCAGTACGGCGCGGGCTGGCTGCGGGTGGTGGCGCGACCCTCGGGGTAGGGGCCGAGGAACAGGAAGTGGGGCCGGTCCCCCGGCACGTCGAGCCGCAGCCGCAGGTGCAGCTCGCCGCCGACCTCGGCCCGGTTGTCGACCCGCACCGAGACCCGCCGGCCGGTGACCTCGGGCACCGCCGCGGGCAGCCCGAGCCGGTCCGCCACGTCGGCGGAGCCGAGCCCGGGCGTCCACTGGTCCTGCCAGGCCGCGACGCGCTCGAGCCGCTCGGTGTCGAGGACGGCGTACGTCGGTCCGAGGGTGCTGAGCGTCCCGGCCGCCATCAGGTGCTCGCCCTCGGGGTCGAGCTCGTGGGTGAGCGCGACGGTCTGGTTGAGCGGCAGCGGCGAGCGCCACACCTGGTCGGCCGGCGCGGTCGTCGCGGCGACGCTGGCCCGCCAGTCGGCCGCGGACTGGTGCACCCCGGCCCCGAAGACGCAGATGGCGATGGCCGCGGTGACCGGCAGGATCACCAGGGTGCCCTCCTGCCGCCGGCTGAGCGCCCGGGCGGCGACGTACGCCGGGAGCGAGCGGGAGCCGCTCCGGCGCCGGGTCCAGCGGCCGGCGGCCAGCGCGGTGCCGCGGGTCGCGGCCAGCCCGGCCACCAGCGCGAGCAGCACCGGCAGCACCAGGTCGGTGGCGTCGGGACGGCCCGGCCCGGAGCCGGTGAGCGTGGCGACCAGCACCGCGGCGGTGACGGCGAGCAGCGCGAGCTGGAGGACGAGGCCCGCCCGGCCGGTGCCGCGCGGGCGCCGGACGCCGGTGAGCTGCTCGGACAGCGAGGCCCGCAGCACCAGCCCGACGGCGAGGACGGCCACGAGCACCGACGCGGCGACGACGGCCAGGCCGGCGAGCCAGGCGGCGGCCGGCAGCGGCAGCGGCAGGCCGGGCACCAGCCACCAGCGGACCAGGCCGAGCGCCAGGCCGACGCCGAGCACGGCCCCCAGCGGGGTGGCCAGCGCCAGCAGCAGCAGTGGCTCGGCCAGCCCGAGCCGCCACAGCTGCGGTCGGCTCAACCCGCGCAGCGAGGCCAGCGCGAGCTCGGGGAGCCGGAGGTCGGCCGCCGCCATGAGCAGCCGCAGCAGCAGCGCCATCGCGACCAGCACCAGCGACACCACGGCGGGCGTGACCGAGGCCCGGGCCGTCTCCTGCTGCGCGCGGGTCTCGTCGGCGATCAGCTGCAGGTCGTTGACGGGGCCGCCGCGCAGCCGGCCGCCGGCCACCACGGACTCGGCGTCGGTGATGGCGCCCGCGGTCGCGACGGCCACGTCGAGATCGGCCAGGGTGAGATCGGGCGGCGCCTCGAGCAGCCGGTCGACCTCGACCTGCCACGCGGCGGCCGGCAACCCCTCGAAGGACGCGGGCACGGTCACCAGGGGCGCCGCCTGGTAGGGGATCTCGACGCCCGCCGACGTGGTCTGTCGCGGGATGGAGCCGAAGCGCTGCAGGTCGAACCAGTAGTCGGCCTCGTCGTCGGGCGCCTGGTAGGTGCCGACCACCGTGACCTTCCCGACGGGGGCGGCCAGCCCGACCGTGTCGCCGACCTCCAGCAGGTTTCGGTCGAGGTCGCCGGCGAGCATCAGCACCTCGCCCGCGCGCTCGGGGCAGCGACCGGCCACCTCGAGGTGGTTGCAGGCGTCGGGGGTGGCCAGCAGCCGAGCCAGCCCGACGAAGTCGGCCTCGACCTGAACGGTCTGCAGCCGGGTGCGCGGCGTCCCGAACGGGCCCGCCGCTTCGCTTGCCGCCTCGACCGCCGCGGCCTCGGCCCGGGCCGGGGTGGCGCCGGCGCCCGGCTGGTAGGTCCAGGCGAGGCCGGTGAGCGGGTTCGGCGCCTCGCCGAGCCGGGTGACCAGGTAGGAGCTGGTGACCGCCGACTGGAACACCGGCCCCAGCACGGCCGAGCCGATCGCCATCGCCGTCAGCAGCAGCGACCCCGCCGAGAGCAGGGCGCGGGAGCGCAGCCCACGGAGCAGCGTCGGCAACATCGTCGGCAACATCGTGGGCGACCTCCTGGGCATCAGGCACCCTCCTCGCGCAGGGTCGCCGGCCGGGTCGCGTCCGGGTCGCTTCGCCGGGCGAAGCCGGCCACCACGGCGACCACGGCGGCGGCGACACCGGCCACGAGCAGCAGCGGGGCGGCGGAGGGCGCGGTGCCGAGCGGCGGCGTGTGCGGCAGCCCGGTGACCAGTGCGCGGGCGGCCAGCAGGTCCGGCAGCAGGACGGCCGCGGCCACCAGGCCGCCGAGCCCCACGGCGGCCAGGGACACCACCACCAGCACGGCCAGCTCGACCCGCACCGCACGTCGTACCAGCCGGGGCGGCACCAGCAGCAGCCGCAGCACGGCGACCTCGCGGCGGTGGGCGGCCTTCTGGCGGGCGACGGCGCCGGCCGCGGCGAGCAGGGCCACGGCGAGGCAGAACCCGGCGACGAGGACGTAGGAGCGGGCGGCCGCGGCGCCCACCTCGCGGCGTACGTCGGCGCGGACGGTGGCGAGGTCGCGCGGCTCGCTGCCCGTGGCGTCGGCGAGCCGGTCCAGCAGCGCGCCCGGGGTGTCGGCCGCGGCGAGCACCATCACCTCGGCGACCGGGACCGTGGGGGGCGCGCCGGCCGCGGCGCGCGGCAGGTCGGCGAGCACGCCGTCGGCGCCGACCAGGGGCAGTGCCGGCAGCCGGTCGAGCACCCGGGCGGGCAGGTCCTCGCCGCCCGGCGAGTCCAGCACGGGGTCGTCCGCCCAGGTGGCGGACGCGGTGGCCAGCACGGGGACCGCGGCCCCACCCGGGTCGCCGGGGAGGGCGGCCTGCCGCCACTGGCCGGCGACGGCGAGCAGCCCGTCGGCGACGCGCACCGGCCCGGCCGGCGCCCCGTCGGCACCGGCGGCCTCGGGCGTCCAGTCCGAGGCCAGCAGGTCGGTGCCGCCGAAGTCGAGGCTGGTCACCACGAACGGCAACGGCGCGTCGTCGAGGCTGCGCTCGAGGCGCAGCCCGGTGACCGTGCAGCCGAGGTCGCAGGCGGGGACGGTGGCCCGCGCCGTCGCGGGGCGCCCGGTGAGGTCGAGCGCCACGGTGGCGAGCACCGAGCCCTTGCGCAGCGCGGCATCGCGGTAGCGCACCACCACGCGCGGCCGGAGCCGGCCGGCGTCCCTGCGGCTCACCCCACGCACCGTCATCTCCAGCCGGCGGCCGGACACCTCGAGCGAGCCCGCGCGCAGGTCGCCGAGCCGGTCGGCGAGACCCGAGGCGGGGGTGCCGGCGAGGAAGTCGCCGGCCACGGCGTCGTACCTCGCGGTGTCGAGGAAGGCGCGGCGGGCGGGGACGCTGCCCTCGCCGGCGACCAGCGCGGCCGCCATCAGGTGCTGCCCGTCCGGGTCGAGGTCGCGGGTCAGGGCGAGGGCGTCGGACACGTCGCCGTCGAACGGCACCGCGAGCGGCGCCGCCGCCCGCAGCCTCGTGGTGTCCTCGGTCCACTCGGCGACCCGGGCCCCGCCGGTCAGCGCCACCGCGGCGACCACGCCGGCGGCGACCACCAGCCGCAGCGCCGTCGCCGCGTCCGGGACGCGGGCCAGTCGCCGAGCCGCCAGGAAGCCCGCCAGCCCGCGATGGCCGGAGCCGGCCACGCCCACCCCGGCGGCCAGGTGCACCAGCCACACCGCGAGCTGGCCGCAGGCGAGGCCCACCAGGGCGGGTCCCCCCAGCACGAGCCAGTCCGGTCCGCCGGCGGTGGAGTCCGGGGAGGCGGCCGGTCCGGCCCCCCCGTAGAGCGCCACGGCCGCGCCGGCGAGCAGCAGCACCTGGCCGAACAGCGCGAGGACCCCGGCCCGTCCCGGCCGCTGCTCGGGACGGACCTGTGACTCCAGCGGCTCCCGGAGCGCCCGGGCCGCGCCCGCGACCACGGCGACGAGGGCGACGGCGACGACGCCCGCGGTCCAGCGCAGCGCCGCCTGGACCATGGCCGCCGTCAGCGGCCCGGCCCCCGCGGCGACGGCCACGCCCGCCCCGAGGACGAGGCCCAGCGCGGACCCGGCGAGCAGCGCCAGCAAGGGCTCCGCCGCCAGCACGACGTGCAGGGACGCGCCGGTGAGCCCGCGCAGCCGGGCGAGGGCGATCTCCGGCCGTCGCGCGGCCGCGAGCTGCAGACCCGTCTCGGGGACGGCGACCAGGCCGAGCACCAGCAGCGGCACCGCCACCGCCGGGGAGGTGCCGGTCGCGGCGGCCACGGCCACCAGGGCCACGACGCCGGCGACGACCACGGCCGTGAGCAGGAACAGGGGCAGCAAGGTGCCCCGGCGGGACCACGCCCCGCGGATGGTGCGGGTCATGCAGGTCCGACCGGGCGGCGGAAGGCGGCGTGCGCGTCGGACTCGTCGGCCCGGTCATCGGCCCGGTCATCGGCCCGGTCATCGGCCCGGTCATCGGCCCGGTCGTCAGCCGGGTCGTCGGCCGGGTCGTCGGCCCGGTGGCGTCCGGGCCCGGCGACCCCGACCGGGGCCAGGTCCTCGACGGCGCCCGCCGGCTCTGCGGGCTCGCCCGGTCGGTCGTCCAGCTGGTCCGGCTGGTCAGCGGCGACGAGACGCCCGTCGTCGAGCGCGACGTGGCGGTCGCAGGCCTCGACGACAGCGGGGTCGTGGGTGGCGACGACCACCACGGCGCCGCGCAGCGCCTCGGCCCGGAGCTCGCGCAGCACCAGCGCCCGGTTGCCCTCGTCGAGCTCGCTGGTCGGCTCGTCGGCGAGCAGCACCTCCGCGCCGACGCACAGGCCGCGGGCCAGCGCGACCCGCTGCATCTGGCCGCCGGAGAGCTCCTCGACCTGCCGGTCACCGAGGTCGGCGATGTGGAACCGGGCGAGCGCGGCCTCGGCCCGCTCGTCGGCGTCGGCCGGTGCGACGCCGCGGGCGCGCAGCGCGACCGAGACGTTCTCGCGGGCCGACAGGATCGGGACCAGGCCGTAGACCTGCAGCACGAAGGCGACCTCCGGCCGCGGGTCGCCGGTGCCGCGCCAGGTCGGGGTGCCGGCGTACGTCGCCGTGCCCGACGTCGGCTCGACGAGGCCGCCGGCGATGCTGAGCAGCGTCGTCTTGCCCGACCCGCTCGGCCCGGACAGCGCGGTCATCTCGCCGGCGCGCAGCTCGAGGTCGATCCCCTCGAGCAGGGTCCGGGAGAGCACGTAGGAGACGCCACGGATCTCGAGGCTGCGGGGCTCGAGGCTGCGGGGCTCGATGCTGCGGGGCTCGATGCTGCGGGGCTCGAGGCTGTGGGGCTCGTGGCCGGTCACGCCCGGACCTCCTCGGCGTCGGCGGGCCGGCTGACGACGAGCCGGTCGACGTCGTCGGGCTCGATCCGCACCAGCGTCCCCTGCGGCCACTCGGCCGCGAGATGCGCCGGCAGGTGGACGACACCCTCGGCGCCGATGACGACGTACTCGGCACCGTCGCGACCCTCGGCGCCGACCCGGCCGCCCTTCATCGTGACGGTGCGCGGGAAGGTGGCGGCGACCTCGGGCTGGTGGGTCACCACCACGACGGTGGTGCCGAGCTCGTCGCCGAGCTCGTGGAGGAGCGCGATGACCTGGTCGCGGTCCTCGTGGCTGAGCTGGCTGGTGGGCTCGTCGGCGAGCAGCAGCTGCGGGCCGGTCGAGACTGCGCAGGCGAGCGCGAGCCGCTGCCGCTGGCCGCCGGACATGGTGCTGACCACCTGGTCGGCCTGCGCCGCCAGCCCGACCCGGGCCAGCAGCTCGACGTCGGGCCGGACCTCGCGGCGCTCGGCCGCCGAGAGCGCGAGTCGCGCGAAGGCGACGTTCTGCCGGGCGGTGGCGTAGGGGAGCAGGTTGCGGGTCGAGCCCTGCAGCATGGTGCTGACCCGCCGGGCGCGGACCCGTGCGAGGAAGCGCTCCCCCATCCGGGAGATCTCCTCGTCGCCGAGGAAGATCCGGCCGGCGCTGGGCTTCTGGATCCCGCCGAGCAGCGTCAGCAGCGTCGACTTGCCGGAGCCGCTGGGGCCGAGGAAGGCGACCCGCTCGCCGGCCTCGATCGTCAGGTCGACGCCCTGCAGCGCCACGACGTCGTGGCCCTCGAAGGTCCGGTAGAGATGGACGACGCCCTCGCAGCGGATGCCGATCCCGCCGGGTCTGCCCGGCTCCCCCACGTCGTACGCCGCGCCCAACGCCTCTCCCCCTGAATCCGGGCCCCTGTGGCCAGGGGTCAGCAGACCCTAGACCGCGGTGCCCTCGCAAGCGGGTATCCGGTCAGCAGCCGAGCCGCTCGGCCTCCCGCGTCGTGAGGTAGCGGCCCCGCGGCAGGTGCTCGCCCATCACCTCGCGCTCGGTGCCGGGCGTGCGGACCCGCTGCACGGCGTGGGCGAAGTCGGGGTCGGCGAGCTGGTTGCGCATGACGAGCGCCGCCGTGGGACGCGCCCCGAACGGCAGCCAGGTCAGGCCGCACTCGCGCCGCGCGTTGGCCGGCCGGTCGTGCGGGGTGCTGACCACGACCGTGAACCAGCCCCGGTCGTCGACCGCGACGCCGCTGTCGTTGACGCAGCCGATCGTGTCGGTGACGCCATACGGCTGCATCGACACCGAGCAGAGCGACCAGTAGCGCACCTGGCCCGCCTCCATGACCGGCTCCCCGTCGTACGTCGCGGGGACGCGCGGCAGCCGACCCCGCAGCACCAGCACCGGACCGTGCTCGCGGGCCATGAACGTGTAGACGTAGGCGTTGTTGCCGTCGCTGAAGAAGCCGCCGCGGCTCTCCGCGCCGTACGCGTCGGCGAGGGTGGGGCTGAACTGGTTGAGCATGGTGCGGGGCACGTTGAAGAAGCGCTCCCAGTGGGGCCGCGGCCGGGCGGTGGTGTAGTTCGGGACGGTCGGGCCGCCCGAGCGCCGGTCGGTGCGCGTCACACCCGTCGACGGCTGCTGCGTCTGGAGCGTGCACGCGGCCGGCTGCTCGACCTCGCTCCCGTCCGGCAGTCGCAGCGCCACCTCGGGCAGGTCGACGCCACCGAACTGGTCTCGGCCGCGGTCCGGCAGGTAGACCCGGTAGACCAGGCTGCCGGAGAGCCGCGGCTGCCCGTCGTCGCCGAGGTGGACGGTGTTGGGCTCCCGGTCCGCCGGGTCGGCCGGGGCCGGGTCGGCCACCACCCGGACGGTGTAGTCGCGCAGTGGCCGGTCACGGCGGGAGCCGACCCGGAACGGGTTGGTCGACCCCGCCTCCGGCTCGATGTCGACGTCGGCGAGCGCGTCGATCGGCTGGAACTGCTCGTTGTAGGCGTTGAAGCTCGAGTAGCGGGCGTGCGGGTAGCGACCCCGGACCACCAGCTCGCCGCCCGGCGGCAGCGCGACCCGGCCGAGGTAGTAGTTCACGCCGGTGTCCGGGTAGAAGAGGTTGCCGTTCTCCTCGTCGAACACGCTGGTCCAGAAGCAGTCCTGCGGCTCGTCGGCGGCGGCCGCGGGTGGCGGGGAGCCCGCCGGTCCGGTTGCCGCCAGCAGGCCGGCGGCGAGGGCGAGGGTGGTCAGGACGCTGCGGATCCCCATACCCGCGGCAACGACGGCGGCCACGCCGAGTCACGGCTACGGTGACGCCATGCGTGCGGCGCTCCGGCTGCTCCTGGCGGCCTCCGTGCTCGTGGCGGCGGGGTGCGGCGACGCTCCCGCTGCCCCGGACGCCCTGCCGCCCTCCCCCTCGATCTCCACGCTCTCGCCGCTGCCGATGCCCGACACGGGACCGCCGGCCGGCGAGGTCGTCGCGGACCTGCGCCAGTCCTCGCGCGACGCAGCGCTGGGACGGTTCCAGGTGTGGGTCGGCAACGGGCTCGGCGAGCCGGTCACCCCGACGTCGGTGTCGTACGTCGACCCCCGCTTCCGCGGACCACTCCCTGGCGGGCGGCTGCGCGAGATCCCGGCGGGTTCCGAGCGGGGCTTCACCCTCGCCCAGCCCTCGAGGCCGGCGTGCGGTGCCGGGGCGGGACAGGCCCGGTTGCTGCTGGGCTGGGCGGGGCGCCGGCTCGTCGTTCCTGTGGAGGACGAGGCGGACGTCGTCGACCGCTACGTGACGGGCCGCTGCCTCGAGCTCGACGTGGCCCGGGTCGCCCGGCTCTCGTTCGCCGAAGAGGTCCGCTCCGTCGGCGGCGAGGGCGCCCCGGGAACCCTGGTGCTCGTCGTCGAGCCGACCGGCCGCGCGACTGAGCGGGGCAGCCGGCTCACGATCGACACGGTCACCGGAACGCCGGTCCTCACCGCCGCCGGGCAGTCCTTCTGGTCGCCGGGGGTCACCGTCCGCAGCGACGGGCCCCGGGTCGCGGTGCCGCTGACGGTCCAACCGGCCCGCTGCGACGGGCACGTGTTCGCCGAGTCCGGCGGCGCGACGGCATTCCGGGTCCGGCTCACCCTCGACGGCGAGCCCGGTGAGCTCGTCGTCCGGATGTCACCCGCCGGGGCCGCCGCCGCGCTGGCCTTTGCCCGCGAGTCCTGCGGCCTGAACTGAGCTCCCCCGCCCGGGCGGTCGCGATCCCCGGCTATCCGGGGATTCGTGGTGACCGCGTGCGCAAGCGCAGGTCAGGGCCCGCCCTGGACCTGCTGCTGCGCACAAGTGACGGCGCCCAGGCCACCGAGTCTCGACGAGCTCGACCACCGTCGGGCACCGCCCTGCGCTGCTCACCGGGTCTCGACGGGCTCGACCCCCGTCGGTCACCGCCCGGCCCAGCACCCGGGCCTCGACGAGCTCGACCACCGTCGGGCACCGCCCTGCGCTGCTCACCGGGTCTCGACGGGCTCGACCCCCGATGTTCAGCCGGCGGTGCGGGCGGCGGCGAGGGTCGAGACCCGGTACCGCACGAACGCCGGCACGGCGAGGGCGGCGACGACCGTGCCGACCACGACGAGAACCCCGCCGCCGGCGGCGGCGACGGTGGTGCCGACGACGGCGGCCGTCGCACCGTGGGCGACGTCGGCGACGCGGGGGCCGCCGGCGACCACGACGATGAAGATGCCCTGGAGGCGGCCGCGGACGGCGTCGGAAGCGGCGGCCTGGAGCATGCTGGTGCGGAAGGCGGCGGAGACCATGTCGGCGGCGCCGCCGACGACCAGCATCGCGACCGCGACGCCCAGGAACAGCCCGGGCTCGCCGCCGGCCAGCCCGCCGGCGATGCCGAAGCCCGTCATCGCGATGCCCCAGACCACGATCGACCAGACGACTGCCAGCCCCTGCCGGTCGATGCGCGAGACCCAGCCGGAGAAGACCCCGCCCAGCACCGCGCCGGCCGGAATAGCGGCGAAGAGCAGGGCGAACGCGAGGCCGCCCTCGTCCGGCCCCCCGAAACGGGTGTTCGCCATCTCGGGGAACAGTGCCCGCGGCATCCCGAAGACCATGGCCACGATGTCGACGACGAACGACATCAGCAGCACCGGGTGGCCGCGCAGGTAGCGCAGCCCGTCGACCACCGACCGGATCCCCGGCGAGGTCACGACACCCTCGACCGGCAGCCGCGGGAGCCGCAGCACCGCCCCGAGCGTGGCGAGCAGCGTCACCGTGTCGATCAGGTAGAGCCAGGCGAAGCCGATGACCGGGATGAGCGACCCCGCGAGCAGCGGTCCCGCGATCGCGCCGGCCTGGAAGACGGTCATGCTCAGCGAGTTCGCCGCCGGCAGCAGCTCGGCCGGCAGCAGCTTGGGCAGCACCGCGCTGCGGGTCGGCTGGTTCACCGCGAAGAACGCCTGCTGCACCGCGAACAGCCCGAGCAGCAGCCACACGTTGGTGTTCCCGAGCGCCGCCTGCGCCCAGAAAAGACCGCTGGTACCGATCAGCCCGACGGTCGTCACGACCAGGAGGGTGCGCCGGTCCATCGCGTCGGCGAGCGCACCGCCCCAGAGGCCGAACACCACCAACGGCACCAGACCGAAGACGCCGGTGAGGCCGACGTACGCCGACGACCCGGTCATCCCGTAGATCTGCGCCGGGACCGCGACCACGGTCAGCTGCGCGCCGACGACGGTGATGATGTTGGCCACCCACAGGCGACGGAAGGGTGCGACCTGCAACGGACGGGTGTCGGCGAGCAGGCCGCGCAGCGAGGCGGCCACGAGCGGTGAGGCTACGGGAGCGGGACTTCCGGCCCTGTGACGCCCCCGCGCCGGGGCGCAAGGTGGTCGCAGACCCAGCCCCACCGCCCAGAAGCCCCACCGCCCAGAAGCCCCAGAAGCGAGGTCCTTTCCCCATGGACACCACCGCCCGGCCCAGCAGCTCCACCATGCCCACCGACACCGGCATGGCAGGTTCAGAGGAAGCCACCGCCACCACCTGGTGGGTCGAGATCCTGATGAACGAGGTCGAGGGCGACACCCGCGCACTCGCCCACCTCCACGGCGCGCGCGAGCACGTCCTGACCGGCACCGGCATGGCACGCCTCAACCCGCACGACCGCGACGTGCCCGAGATCGGCGCCGAGCTCGCCGCGGCCCGGGCACTGCTCCAGCTGGCCGAGCAGCTGCTCCGCACGGCCGCCACCGACATCTCGCAGGTCACCCACGAGCCCGTCACCAGCCGCGAGCTCACGCACGACCCGGCGCTCGACGCCTGAGCCCGGCGTGAGTCGGGTGTGAGTCCGTCGGCGCGCGTCCCGGGAGGGTTGCGCGCCGACCTCCTCGCCGGCGTCACCGTCACGGCGTACCTCGTCCCGCAGGTGATGGCGTACGCCGAGCTGGCAGGGCTGCCGCCGTACACCGGCCTGTGGGCCGCGATGGGGGCCCTCGCGGCGTACGCCGCCCTCGGCACGTCCCGGCGGCTCTCCGTCGGCCCCGAGTCCACGACGGCCCTGATGACGGCCGCCGCGCTCGGCTCGGTCGCCGGCGAGACCGACGACCCGCTCACCGCGGCCACCACCCTCGCCGTCGTGGTGGCGGCCATCTGCGTGGTCGGCTGGCTGGCGCGGATCTCCGTCCTCGCCGAGCTGCTGTCCCGGCCCGTGCTCGTCGGCTACATGGCCGGCATCGCGGTGATCATGGTGGTCTCCCAGGCCGGCACCCTCCTGGGCGTCCGCCTGGACGCCGACGACGTCGCGCCCCGGCTCGTCGAGCTGGCCGGGCGGCTCGACGAGGTCCACGCGCCGACCGCGGCGCTGGCCCTCACCACCCTTGGCCTGATGCTGGCCGCCGCCGCCCGCTGGCCGCGGGCCCCGGTCACCCTGGTGGGGATGCTCGGCGCCACCGCCGCGGCGCTCCTGCTCGACCTCGGGGCCGAGGGCGTCGCCGTGGTCGGCGGCATCCCGAGCGCGCTGCCGCCGGTCAGCACGCCGGGCATCGACCTGGCGCTGGTGCCGGTGCTGCTCGCGCCGGCGCTGGGCGTGGCGTTCGTCGGCTACACCGACAACGTGCTGACCGCACGCGCGTTCGCCGACCGGCACGGAGAGCGCATCGACGCCCGCCGCGAGCTGCTCGCGCTCGGCGCCGCCAACCTCGGCGCCGGGGTGATGCACGGCTTCCCGGTCAGCAGCAGCGGCAGCCGCACCGCGATCGCCGACGCCGTCGGCGCGCGCACCCGGCTGGCGGGCGTGACCACGCTGCTGGTCACGGTGGTCGCACTGCTGACGGCCCGGCCGCTGCTGGGCCTCTTCCCGACGGCGGCGCTCGCCGCCGTCGTCGTGTACGCCGCCACCCGGATCGTCGACGTCGCCGAGCTGCGCCGCTTCGGCCGGTTCCGCCGCAGCGAGCTGGTGCTGGCGCTGGCGACCAGCGTCGCCGTGCTCGCGCTGGGAGTCCTCGTCGGGGTGGTCGCCGCGATCGCGCTGTCGGTGCTCGACCTGCTGCGGCGGGTGGCCCGGCCGCACGACGCCGTCGAGGGCGCTGTGCCGGGGGTGGCCGGCTTCCACGACATCGACGACTACCCGGAGGCCCGGCAGGACCCGGGCCTGCTGATCTACCGCTACGACTCGCCCCTCTTCTTCGCCAACGTCGAGGACTTCCGCCACCGCGCCCGCGCGGCGGTCGAGGAGGCGGAGCGGACCGTGGGCCCGGTGGAGTGGTTCGTGCTCAACACGGAGGCGATGGTCGAGGTCGACATCACCGCGGTCGACGCGCTGGAGTCGCTGCGCAGCGAGCTCGCCGCCCGCGGCATCGTGCTGGCGCTCGCACGGGTCAAGCAGGACCTGCGTGACGCGCTGGCGCCGACCGGGCTGCTCGACCGGGTCGGCGAGGAGCACGTCTTCCTGACGCTGCGCACCGCGATCGAGGCGCACCGACGGTTTCGGGGCGAGCAGGCATGATCGACGGGGAGACCACACCGAGAGCGGGGAGAAGGGCGGGTCGAGCATGACCGACGCGATCCGGGCCGAGGGCCTGGTCAAGCGCTACAAGGAGGTGACGGCGCTCGACGGCATCGACCTGCGCGTCCCCGAGGGCAGCGTGCTGGCGCTGCTCGGGCCCAACGGCGCGGGCAAGACCACGGCCGTCAAGGTGCTGACCACCCTGATCGAGGCCGACGCCGGCCACGCCGAGGTCGCCGGCGTCGACGTGGCCGAGGACCCCCGCGAGGTCCGCCGGCGGATCGGCGTCTCCGGTCAGTACGCCGCCGTCGACGAGTACCTCACCGGCTTCGAGAACCTCGAGATGATCGGCCGGCTCTACCACCTCGGCCGCAGGGCCAGCGCCGCGCGGGCCCGCGAGCTGCTGACGCAGTTCCGGCTCGACGACGCCGCCGACCGGCCCTCCAAGACGTACTCCGGCGGCATGCGGCGCCGCCTCGACCTGGCCGGCGCGCTCGTGGCGCGGCCACCGGTGCTGTTCCTCGACGAGCCGACCACCGGCCTCGACCCGCGCAGCCGCACCGAGATGTGGGCCCTGCTGCAGGACCTCGTCGCCGAGGGCACCACCCTGCTGCTCACCACGCAGTACCTCGAGGAGGCTGACCTGCTCGCCGACAACATCGTGGTGATCGACCAGGGGCGGGTCATCGCCGAGGGCAGCGCCGACGCGCTGAAGTCGCAGGTGGGCGGCGAGCGCCTCGAGGTGACCGTCGCCCGGGCCGACGAGGTGGGTCGGGCGCGCGAAATCCTGGCCCCGCTCGGCGCCGGCACCCCCAGCGTCGACGAGGGCCGGCGGGCGATCCTCGTGCCGGTCACCGGTGGCGCCGCCGTGCTCGCCGACGCGCTGCGGCTGCTCGACGCCGAGGGCATCGCCCTCGACGACGTGGGGCTGCGGCGACCGACCCTCGATGACGTGTTCCTGAGCCTGACCGGCCACGTGGCAGAGGACCAGGAGGTCTCGGCATGAGCGTCGCCTCGACCGTCAGCGACGCCTTCGTCGTCGCCCGCCGCAACGTCATCAAGATCAAGCGGGTCCCCGACCTGCTGGTCTTCACGACGCTGTCGCCGATCATGTTCGTGCTGCTGTTCGCCTACGTCTTCGGGGGCGCCATCGACCAGCAGGGTGACGGCTCGGCGTACCGCGAGTTCCTGATCGCCGGCATCTTCGCCCAGACCGTCATCTTCGGCGCCACCATCACCGGCGCCGGCCTCGCCGAGGACGTGAAGAAGGGGATCATCGACCGGTTCCGGTCGCTGCCGATGTCGCCGTCCGCGGTGCTCGCAGGGCGCACCATCTCCGACGTCATCAACAACGTCATCACGCTGCTGGTCATGGGCGTCACCGGGCTGGTGGTGGGCTGGCGGATCCGCGACGGCGCCCTCAACGCCCTCACCGCCGTCCTGCTGCTGCTGGTCTTCGCCTACGCCATCTCGTGGATCATGGCGTGGATCGGGATGCTGGTGCCGTCGCCCGAGGTGGTCAACAACGCGTCGTTCATCGTGATCTTCCCGCTGACCTTCATCGCCAACACGTTCGTGCCGCTCGACACCCTGCCCGGCCCGCTGCGGACCTTCGCCGAGTGGAACCCCGTCTCCGCCGTGACCCAGGCGGCCCGGGAGCTGTTCGGCAACACCCCGCCGCTCGCAGGGCCGCAGCCGGACGTCTGGTCGTTGCAGCACCCCGCGCTCTACACGCTGCTGTGGTCCGCCGCAGTGCTGGTCGTCTTCGTGCCGCTCGCGAACGCCCAGTACCGCCGCGCCACGAGCCGCTGAGGGCCGGCCTGTCAGGCGAGGTCAGACGAGGTCGCCGACGGCCTCCCGGTCCGGCTCGTCCGCGGGGCCGCTGGTGGCCCCCGGCACCAGCACCACGCCGAGGACCGTGGTGAGCGGCACGGCGAGCACCAGCCCGATGCTCGTCACCAGCGTCCGGACGACCTCCTGGGCGATCTCCTCGGTGGAGAGCACCTGCAGCAGCGGCAGGTCGTAGAGCGAGAGCACCAGCAGGGTGGTGAGCGCCGTGCCGGTGTAGGCGAACGCGATCGTGTAGATCGTGGAGGCGATGTGGTCGCGCCCGATCCGCATGCCGCTGGTCAGCAGCCGGCTGCGCGTCATCGTCCCGGACGCGGCGCGCAGCTCCCAGATGGCCGAGGCCTGGGTGATCGTCACGTCGTTGAGGACGCCGAGGCCCGCGATCATCACCGCGCAGGTGAGCAGGCCCTGGAAGTCGAGGTCGGGGGCGAACGTCACCAGCACACTCGCCCCCTCGTCGCCGATGCCCGTCAGCCGGGTGGCGGCGATCGAGACCGCGCCGACGAGGGCGGTGATGCCGATGCCGAGCAGCGTGCCGGCCAGCGCGACGCTGGTCCGGACCGAGAAGCCGTGGGTCGTGTAGATGACCACGAACATGATCGCCGAGCAGGCGACGAGCCCGAGGAGCAGCGCGCTCTCCCCCGTCAGCAGGCCGGGCAGCAGGAAGGTCGCGATGATCCAGCCGGCGAAGCCGAGACCCACCAGCGCCATGATCCCGCGGAAGCGCGCGACCAGGCCGACCACGAGCACGAAGAGCACGGTGAGCACCCACAGCGGCCGCGGCCGCTCGGTGCCGAAGTAGGAGAGGTTCCCGTCGGGGACCCGCATCAGCCGCACGGTGTCGCCCTCCTGGAGCCCCGAGTCGGCGACGTGGGGCGGCACCGGCACCTGGGCGGTGGTCCCCTCGCTCTGGCCCTCCAGCACGGTCACCCGCATCCGGCCGCACCCGCCGTCCTGACCGGGCTGACCGGGCTGGCCCGGCTGGCCGGCGCCGCCGTCGTCGCCCGGCGGGCAGGCCGGCTCGATGCCGTCGACCACGGCCCGGGGGAACGTCGTTCCCTCGCCGGCGAACGTGAAGCCGGTGCGAAGGTCGTCGACGCGGTCGGACTGCGGCCACAGCGCGAAGAGCCCGACCACGGTGGCCGCCGCGGCCAGGACCAGCGACCCGAGGAGGAGCTGCCGGGGCACCCCGCGGACCTTGACGGCCGCGTCGGTGGCGGAGCGGTCGGCCCGGTGGGAATGTCCTGCACCCATGGGCGACAGCATCCCCTGAGCCCCTCGCGCGCTCGCATGCGGGCTGTCAGGATCGTGAGCCGTGGAGCCTCCCCAGCCCGACCAGCACACCGCTCCCTGGTGGACCGGCGCCGTGGTCTACCAGGTCTACCCGCGCAGCTTCGCCGACTCCGACGGCGACGGCGTCGGCGACCTGCGGGGCGTGCTGGCCCGGCTCGACCACCTCGAGCGGCTCGGGGTGGACGTGCTGTGGCTGTCGCCGGTCTACCCGTCGCCGCAGGACGACAACGGGTACGACATCAGCGACTACCGCGACATCGACCCGTTGTTCGGCACCCTCGCCGACCTCGACGAGCTGATCGCCCGCGCGCACGAGCGCGGGATCAGGATCGTCATGGACCTCGTGGTCAACCACACCTCCGACGAGCACCCGTGGTTCGTCGACTCCCGCTCGTCGATCACATCCCCGAAACGCGACTGGTACTGGTGGCGCCCGCCGCGGCCCGGCCACGAGCCGGGCACTCCCGGCGCGGAGCCGACCAACTGGGGCTCCTTCTTCTCCGGCCCCGCCTGGGAGTACGACGCCGCCTCGGGTGAGTACTACCTGCACGTCTTCGGCCGCAAGCAGCCCGACCTCAACTGGGAGAACCCGCAGGTGCGGTCCGCGGTCCACGACATGATGCGGTGGTGGCTCGACCGCGGGGTCGACGGCTTCCGGATGGACGTCGTCAACATGATCTCCAAGGACGTCCCGCTGCGGGACGGGGAAGTCCCCGAGGGCGCGGGCCCCGGAGCCACGCTGGGCGACGGCACGCCGTACTTCATGCCGGGGCCGCGGATCCACGAGTTCCTCGCCGAGATGCACCGTGAGGTGTTCGAGGGCCGCGACGGCGCCCTGCTCACCGTGGGCGAGATGCCGGGCGCGACCGTGGAGCAGGCCCGCCGGTTCACCGACCCGGCCCGCCGCGAGGTCGACATGGTCTTCCAGTTCGAGCACGTGATGGTCGACCAGGGCGCGTCCAAGTGGGACGTGCTGCCCTTCCGGCTCGAGGCGCTCAAGGACTCCCTCGGCCGGTGGCAGGCCGGGCTCGCCGACGTCGGCTGGAACAGCCTCTACTGGAACAACCACGACCAGCCGCGGGTCGTCTCCCGGTTCGGCGACGACGGCGAGCACCGGGTGCGGTCGGCCAAGCTCCTCGGCACCGTGCTCCACCTGCACCGCGGGACGCCGTACGTCTACCAGGGCGAGGAGCTCGGGATGGCGAACTACCCGTTCGGCGACATCGACGCCTTTCGCGACATCGAGTCGGTCAACCACTACCGCCACGCCGTCGAGGGTGGCGCCGCCCCGGCGGAGGTGCTGGCGTCGCTGCGGGCGATGAGCCGGGACAACGCGCGGACGCCGATGCAGTGGGACTCCTCCCCGCAGGCCGGCTTCACGACCGGCGAACCGTGGCTCCCGGTCAACCCGGACCACGCCGAGGTCAACGCCGCGGCGCAGTACGACGACCCCGGCTCCGTCTTTCACCACTACCGCCGGCTGATCCGGCTGCGGCACGAGGAGCCGGCGGTCGCCATCGGGGACTTCACGATGCTGCTGCCCGACGACCCGCGCGTCTACGCGTTCACGCGGCGGCTGGGCGCCACCGAGCTACTCGTCCTCGCGAACTTCTCGGCCGAGCCGGTGCGCCCGGCCCTCGAGGGTGAGCTCGAGGGGTGGCCCGAGGCCTGGCTCGACGCGGAGCTCGTGCTCGGCAACCTGGCCGGCGAGCCGGGGGGCGACGTCACTGCCGGGACAGGACCCGAGCTGGCGCCGTGGGAGGCGCGGGTGCTGCGCCGGTGCTGACCCCGTTCCGCTCGCTCTCCCCACGACCCGGCGAGGTCGCGGCGGCCCTGCCCGGCGACAACCTGGTGCCCGACGCGGGCGACACCGGCGTGGTGATGGACCGGGCCTTCGACCTGCCGGCGCCGCCCGAAGCGGTGTGGCCGTGGTTCGTGCAGCTCGGCAAGGACCGGGCCGGCTGGTACCTCCCGCTGGCCGTCGAGCTCCTCGTGCCGCCCGGCCGCCGCGCCCTGCGACGCGTCGAGCCGACGCTGCAGGGGCTCGCCGTCGGCGACGTGATCCCCGACTGGGGCGGCCGGGACGCCCACTTCGAGGTGGCTCGGCTCGACCCGCCGCGGGTGCTGGTCCACCGCTCGGTGCGCGGCCGCATGCGGGTCTCGTGGGCGATCGTGCTGGCCCCCGAGGGCACTGGCGCCACTCACACCCGGGTCCACCTGCGGCTGCGCCTCGGCGGCGTACGCCGGCGCCGGCTCGCCGAGGTCGGCGGCGGCCTCGTCGACCTGCTCACCATCGCCGGGCTGGCGGCCGGGCTGCGGGAGCGGGTCGCCCTACCGCGCTAGACCGGGAGTGGCCCGCGTCACACACCTGCGGGTTACGGTGCTCGGGCCGATGCAGTCGACCTCGGAGGCACTCCCCGATGACTTCTCGTCCCACCGCCCGGCGATCGCGGAGGGCACTCGGCGCCCTCGTCACGCTCGGGCTCGTCGCCACGCCCCTCGCCCTGACCAGCGCCCCGGCCCAGGCCGGGGAGGCGCCGACCGAGCATGGCAGGCCCGACTTCGTGCTCACGGTCCTCCACAACAACGACGGGGAGTCCGACCTGCTCCCCGACGAGACGGGAGCCGGCAGCATCAGCCGGTTCGGGGGCCTGGTGAAGGACCTACGGCGGGAGTGGCGCACCAAGCGCTCCGGCGAGCCCTCCAAGCGCAAGGGCGTCGTGCTGATCAGCGCGGGCGACAACTTCCTGGCCGGCCCCGAGTGGGAGGCCAGCCAGCAGAAGGGCATGCCGTACTACGACGCGATCGCGCTGGACCACCTGCGCTACGAAGCCTTCACCATCGGCAACCATGAGTTCGACTTCGGTCCCGACGAGCTCGCCCGCTTCATCCGCAGCTTCCGCGGCAACGACGACATCTTCCTGTCGGCGAACCTGGACTTCTCCGCCGAGCCGGCCCTGCAGCGCCTCGCCGACCGGGGCCGCATCCGCCCGAAGGTCGTCGTCCGCGAGCGCGGCGAGCGCATCGGCATCGTGGGCGTGACGACCCCCGAGCTCCGGGAGGTCAGCAGCCCGGGCGACGTCGTGATCGACCCGGACCTCGTGGCCGTGGTCCAGGAGCAGGTCGACCGGCTGACCGCGCGCGGCGTCGACAAGATCCTGGTCTCCAGCCACCTGCAGGACATCACCAACGAGCTCGAGCTGGTGACCCAGCTGCGTCACGTCGACGCCGTGATCGGCGGCGGCGGCGGCGAGGACATCTCGGCCAGCTACCCGCTCGTGGCGCAGGACGCCACCGGCCGGGACGTGCCCGTGGTGACCGTCCCCGGCGACTACTTCGACGTCGGCCGGCTGACGCTGCGCTTCGACAAGTACGGGAACGTCGTCGGGTTCGGCGGCGAGCTGGTGCCCGTCACCGGCGACCTCCCCCAGGACCGCTTCCTGCTCAACAACGTCGAGGAGCCGGTGACCGCCTTCCTCGCGGACCTGGCGAACCAGGTCATCGCGACGACCCAGGTGGCCCTCAACGGCGTCCGCGCCGACGTCCGCAGCCGCGAGACCAACATCGGCAACCTCATGGCCGACGCCCACCTGGCGGCGGCGCAGGCTCGGGCGGCGGACTTCGGGGTGCAGGAGCCGCAGGTGGCGCTCCAGAACGGCGGCGGCATCCGCAACGACGACGTCATCCCGGTCGGGGACGTCACCCTGCTCGACACCTTCGAGATCGCGGCGTTCAGCAACGCCATCAGCGTCATCGAGGACGTCAGCCGGGACGACATCCTCGCCGCGGCGCAGCACGGCGTCAGCGGGCTGCCCGCCGCCCAGGGCTTCTTCGGCCAGTGGGCGGGCCTGCGGATCGAGTACTCGACCGACGGGACCGGTGCCGCGACGGTGCAGAACATCACCCTCGACGACGGCACCCAGATCGTCGCGGGCGGCGTGGTCGTCCCCGGCCCCGGCGTGACGGTCGCGACCATCGACTTCCTGGCCCGCGGCCAGGACGGCTACGACATGTTCGAGCCCTACGACTTCACGTCGCTGGGGGTCTCCTACCAGCAGTCGCTGGCGCAGTTCCTCGAGTCGCTGGGCACCATCACCGACGAGTACGCCGACCCCGTGGACCCGGCCGACCGGGAGCGCGTGGTGCCGCTGCCCTGACCCGCGTCACGGACCCTTGAGCCGCTCCAGCCGGGCCCGGAGCGCCTGCTCGCGGTGCGCGTTGCCGCGCAGCCCGACGTAGGTGCCGCCGTACGCCGCGAGCAGCGCGTCGTCGAGCCGGCGCACCGCGCCCGGCGGGTAGCGGTAGTCCATCCTGTCGAGCAGGGCGTCGGCGTCGAGCGGCCGGAGCACGTCGCCGAGCTCCTGCAGCGAGGTCACCCCGAGCTCGAGCAGCAGGCCCGAGATCCAGGCGTAGTGCTCGGTGCGGGACCAGCCGGCGTCGGCGTACTGGCCGGCGAGGAAGGCGGCGAGCTCACGCGGGCTGATCCGCGGGTCGTCGTCGTCCGGCGGCGCCGGCGGCTGCGTCGGCCCGCCCTGGAGCCGGGCCCGGATCGTCGAGAACTCCTGGTCGGCGAGCTCGAGCAGCCCCGCCGCGAGCGTGAACCGCCGGTCGAAGTCGGGGACGTGCTCGTCGGGGATCGTGCCCTTGTAGCGGATGTCGTGCTCGAACTCCGCCCACGCGTGCTGGAGCACGGTGCGGATCTGGACCTGCACCCGCCGGTCGCGCAGCAGACCGTACGCCGTGTGCTGCTCGCGGGCCGGGTCGGGCGCGATCAGCAGGTGGCGGCTGGCGTAGCCGAACCGGCCCTCGCTGGCGGTCTCGAGCCCCATGTCGCGGTCGTCGAGCACCCGCACCTGGTCGGCGAGCAGGTCCGCCACCGCCGCCACGTCCCCGCGGACGTAGGTGATGACGCGGACCCCGACCTGGTCGGTGATGTCCGCGAGCGGGTCGGGGTACTCCGGCCGGCCGTCCCGCGTCCGCGCCGCCTTCGCGGCGAACGACGCCACGCTCTTGGCGCGCCCGGTGACGCTCAGGTAGTTGATGCCGGCGTCGTCGAGGACGGCGGTCACCAGGGCGACCGCCTGCTCGGCCGCCTGCCGCAGCTCCGGGTGCCGGGCGGCGTACTCCCGCACCGCCGAGCGGGCCGGCGCGTCGGCGTCGGGGGTGATCCGGCGCCCTCGCGGGGTCGGCGTCAGGTCCGCGGGGAGCACCGGCGTGACGATGTAGCCCTCGTCGAGGTCGCCGTACGTCGTGGTGCGGTCCGGGTGAGTCACCGCCAGCATCCCGACGTAGGCGCACAGCACCGCGTCGACCTGGTCCTCCACGACCCGCAGGTGGCTCTTGCGTGTGGCGGTCTCCACCGCGGTGCGCAGCGCGGCCCAGGCGGGGTCGGCGAGGTCCATCGGCGGGTCGGCCGTGGCGAGCCCCTCGAGCAGGCCCATCAGCACCAGCAGCTCGCCGCGCAGCCCGGCGACGTCGCGGCCCGGCTTGTTCTTGTACTTCAGGGTCCGGCCCAACCGGAACAGCGCGATGGTCGCAGGGTGCGGGTAGACCTCGAGGGCGCGGCGGGGACGCCCCGAGCGCGGGTTGAGGTCGAGGCCGAGCCGGGCGCAGATCCGCGCGCCCCGCGGCCGGTCGCGGAACTCCGGCTTGCCGGTGTTGGACGGGTGCGCCCCGGCGTCGAACCGCGCGAAGTCCCGGTTGAGCGCGGCCTCGCCGGGGCGGCTCCCGGTGGGGTTCGTGACGACCAGCGGGGCGTCCACCGCGACCATGCACGGGCCGTCGGTGTACGGCGCCACCGCGGCCACGACGTCGTCGTCGGTGCGGGCCACGCCGACGTGCACCAGCCGGCCGTCGGCGTCCAGCACCGCCACCCCCGAGGGGTTGCGGTCGCCCCAGGCGAGGTCGATGCCGACGTAGTGCACGCAGGCAGCCTGCCGCATCCGGCGGCGTGACGCAGGTCGGGAGCCCTCGTTGGAGGGACGTGCGCACCCGGACCGGACTCCTCATCACCGCCCTCCTCACCGCCCTGATGGCCGGTCTGCTCGCCGTGGTCACGGCGACCACGGCGGCCTCGACGGCGGCCGAGCGATCCCGGATGCCCAAGCCGTTGGCGATCGAGGTGCTCTCCAACCGGGCCGACCTGGTCTCCGGCGGAGACGTCCTGGTGGCGGTCCCCGTGCCGCCCGGGGTCGACCCGCAGTCGGTCCGGGTCCGGGTGGACGGCCGGGACGTGACCGACCGGTTCGCCGCCCAGCTCGATGGCCGGCCCGACGGCCGCCTCCTCGGCCTCGTGGACGGCCTGGTCGAGGGCGACAACGTCCTCACCGCCCGGGCGCCCGGCCACCGGGGCAGCACCGTGCTGACGAACCACCCGAACGGCGGCCCGGTCCTCTCCGGCCCGCAGCACGGTCCCTACCGGTGCCAGGAGACGGCCGCCGACGCGCAGTGCAACGAGCCCGCGACGTACTCCTTCCTCTACAGGTCGACCGACCCGACCCGGCCCGACCTGCAGCCCTACGACCCGGAGAACCCGCCGGCGGACGTCGCCACCACGACCACGGACGAGGGGGTCGAGGTGCCGTTCGTCGTGCGGCGGGAGGACGGCTTCCAGGCCCGCGACCGCTACACCGTCCTCGCCCTGTTCCGGCCCGGCCACTCGTGGACCGCGCAGCAGCCGCAGGAGCAGTGGAACCGCAAGCTGCTCATCACCCACGGCGGCAACTGCGGGGCGTCGTACGCGCCGGGCACCCCCAAGCTGAAGGACTACTCCGGCACCCTCGACGACGTGCCGGGCGTGACGCCGAGCTACGTCACCGCCCTCGGCCGCGGCTTCGCGGTCTTGTCGACCGCGCTGGCCAACACCGGCCACAACTGCAACGTCGCCGTCGAGGCGGAGTCGCTGATGATGGCGAAGGAGCGGCTCGTCGAGCAGTACGGCGAGCTGCGGTACACCATCGGCACCGGCTGCTCGGGCGGCTCGATCGCCCAGCACACCATCGCCAACGCCTACCCCGGCGTCTACCAGGGGCTGGTCACCACCTGCTCCTACCCCGACACCCTCACCGCCGGCGCCCAGTTCGCCGACTACCACCTGATGCGCCGCTACTTCGAGGACCCGTCGCGCTGGGCCCCGGGCGTCGTCTGGTCGCCGACCCAGATGGCGCAGGTCGAGGGGCACCTGTCCCACGGCAACGCCGTGGCCGCCGACGAGGGCCTCTTCAAGGCGGCGCTGAACCCCGAGCACGCCTGCCGCGGCACCGTCGACACCGTGCCCGGCGACCCCGCCACCCGGTACGACGCCGAGACCAACCCGGGCGGCGTGCGCTGCTCGGTGCTCGACATCATGGGCAACCTGCTCGGCCCGCGACCGGAGTCGGCGTGGGGCCCGCAGGAGCGGGCCGTCGGCCGCGGCTTCGCCGGCATCCCGTTCGCCAACACCGGCGTGCAGTACGGGCTCGAGGCGCTGCGCGCCGGCCGGATCACCCCCGCCCAGTTCGTCGACCTCAACGCCAAGCTGGGCGGCCTCGACGTCGACAGCCGCCGCACCGACGCGCGGACGGCCGGCGACGACCACGCGATCGGGAACGCCTACCGGACGGGGCTGATCAACGAGGCCACCCACCTCGACGAGGTCGCGATGATCAACCACGGCGGCCCCGACCCGGCCCTCGCCCACGACTACGCCCACGCCTTCTGGACCGAGGAGCGGCTGCTGGCCGACCAGGGCCACACCGACAACCGGGTGATGTGGTTCGGCCCGACCCCGCTGATCGGCGACCCGCAGTGGGCCAACGAGGCGCTGCTCGCGATGGACCGCTGGCTCACCGCCGTGGAGGCCGACTCCTCGGCGGCCCCGCTCGCCGAGAAGGTCGTCGCCAACCGGCCCGCCGACGTCACCGACCGCTGCGTCCTCGACGCCGCCGGCCCCGCCTGCTCCGTCGAGGAGCTGCAGGTGCTGCAGACCCGGCTCTCGACCCCGCGCCAGGAGGCGGGCGGTCCCGTCGCCAACGACAACGTCGCGTGCCGGCTGCGGCCGCACGACCGGGCGGCGTACGGGCCGGTGGCCGCTGCGTTCACGCCGGACCAGTGGGCGACCCTCGAGGAGGTCTTCGCCGACGGGGTCTGCGACTGGTCGCTGCCGGGTCGCGGCCAGGGCCCGGCCGAGACGTGGCTGCAGTACGGCACCGCCACCGAGCACGTCCACGGCGGCGCCCCGCTCCCCGCCGCGCCCGAGGGCTCCGGCGGCGGCTGGATGGCGCCGGCGTTCCGGGAGCTGTGGGCCCAGTAGCCACGGAGGTCGAGCCCGGCCGAACGCTGGTCGAACTCGTCGAGACCAAAATCGCTCGCCGACACGCCACCCGGTCCCGCACCATGGCTGCGTGTCCGCGACCGTGAACGACCTCCAGGACCTCTCCGCGATCAGCTGGCCGCTGCGCACCCCCCGGCTGACGATCCGGCCGTCGCGCCCGGAGGACGCCGACGCGCTCTTCCAGTACCGCTCGCTCCCCGACGTCGCCGAGTGGCTGCCGGTCCTGCCCACCGACAGGGCCGAGTGGGCCGAGCGCTTCGCCGCCCCCGAGCGGCTGGCGTGCACCCTGATCGCCGAGGTCGACGGCGAGGTCGTCGGCGACCTGTACCTCCAGCTGCGCGACGGCTGGGCGCAGGCGGAGGTCAAGGAGCAGGCCCGGAACAGCGACGCCGCCCTCGGCTGGGCGATCGCGCCCGCCCACACCGGTCGCGGCTACGCCACCGAGGCCGCCGCCGAGCTGGTGCGCGCCTGCTTCGTGGACCTCGGGGTGCGCCGCGTCGTCGCCGAGGCGTACGCCGACAACCACGCCTCGCGCCGGATCATGGACAAGCTGGGCATGCGGCAGGAGCAGCACACCGTCAAGGAGTCGCTGCACCGCACCCGCGGCTGGCTCGACGGCGTCAGCTACGCCCTGCTCGCGGAGGAGTGGCGCGCCCTCACCCGATGAGGCCGCCCACGAGCTGGCAGAAGTCCACCTCGAGGGACGGGAACTTGCCGCGAACCCGGGTGATCTCGTCCTCGATCACGATGCCTCCCGGCTGACTGTCCCCCAGGGTGTCGAACAGGGCCCGGATCCAGAGCTTCCCGTGGTCGCGCAGCACCTTGCGCCCGTCGCTGTCGATCACCACGAACGGCGTACCGGTGTCGGTGGCGGTGAACTCCCAGATGTCCCCCTCGACGTGACGGGCGGTCCGCTCCTTGAAGTGGCCCGTCCCACGGATCCGGAGCCAGGCACCGGTCTCGGTGTTGGTGTGGATCTCGTGGTAGCGGTAGTGGTCATCGGCCAGGAATGCCTGCCCACCGGAGTTCGGCACGACGGTGGTTCGGAAGTGACCACGTGCCCGACCTTCCACCTCGACGGGGAAGCCGCAGTCGTCGTAGGAGAAGGAGAACTTCTCGTCGTATCGGCCCTGCTCGTAGGTCTCGAAGGGCATGCCCTGCGCTGCGGGCGGGAGGAGCACCGAGACCAGGACCACCGCGAGGGCGGCGCCGAGGATCGCCAGAAGTCGTCGCATGGGGAAATCACCTCTCCAGTCCTGACCCCCACGCACGTCCTTTCAACCTAGGTGGGTGGCTCGGGCACCCGCCATGCCCGATTTGGGGTGTGTCCCCGGCTAGGTTGGACGGCGTGCCGGTGATCGAGACGGTGGGGCTGACGAAGCGCTACCCCCGCGTGACCGCCCTCGACGACCTCCGCATGTCCGTCGACGGCGGGGTCACCGGCCTGGTCGGCGCCAACGGCGCCGGCAAGTCCACGCTCATCAAGATCCTGCTGGGGCTGGTCCCGGCGACGAGCGGCGGGGCGCGGGTGCTCGGCCACGACGTCACGACCGACGGCGCCCGGATCCGGGCCCGGGTGGGCTACATGCCCGAGCACGACTGCCTGCCCGCCGACGTCTCGGCGAGCGACCTCGTGGTCCACCTCGGCCAGATGTCCGGCCTGCCGTACGCCGCCGCCCGGGAGCGGGCCGCCGACGTGCTGCGCCACGTCGGGCTGGCCGAGGAGCGCTACCGGCCGATCGGCGGCTACTCCACCGGCATGAAGCAGCGCGCCAAGCTGGCCCAGGCGCTGGTGCACGACCCCGCGCTGGTGCTGCTCGACGAGCCGACCAACGGCCTCGACCCGTCCTCGCGCGACGACATGCTGGCCCTGGTCCGCCGCATCGGCACCGAGTTCGGGATCGCCGTGCTGGTCACCTCCCACCTGCTGGGCGAGCTGGAGCGGATCAGCGACCACGTGGTCGTGCTCGACTCCGGCCGGCTGCTGCGGTCCTCGGCGACCACCGAGTTCATGCACGCCACCGGCAGCCTGCTCGTCGAGGTGCAGGGGTGCACCGACGCCGACCGGGTCCTCGGCCAGGCGCTGGTCGACGCCGGGCTGCGGGCGTGGCCCGCCGGCCGGCTGGTGGAGGTCGAGGTGCGCGACGACTCGACGTACGACCTGGTGCGCGACCTCGCCGTCGACCTCGGGCTGGGGCTGGTGCGGCTGCAGGAGCGCCACCACCGGATCGAGGACGTGTTCCGCGAGGAGGGAGGTGCCGGCAGTGTCCACCCTTCATGAGCCCGGCCGGCCTGAAGCCGCCATCCACGACATCGGCTACCGCCCCTACGCGGGGCCGCGGCTCGGGGAGGGCGCCGTGGCGTGGGCGTTCTTCGTGACTGGCCTGCGCAACTGCTTCGGCCTGGGCCGGTCCGGCCGCTCCAAGGTGCTGCCGTGGACGCTGCTGGGGCTGATGCTGCTGCCGGCGCTGATCCTCGTCGGAGTGCTGGTGCAGGCCGGCGAGGCGCTCGGGCTCGACGAGCACATCGTCGCCTACTCGACGTACCCGATCACGACGCAGCTGCTGGTCTCGGTCTTCGTGGCCGCCCAGGCCCCCGCGCTGGTCTCGCGCGACCTGCGGTTCGGCACGATCACGCTCTACCTCGCCCGGCCGTCCCGCCGCGCCACCTACGTGCTGGTCCGGATGGCGTCGCTGACCGCGGCGACGTTCGTGCTGATCGCGGCGCCGCTGCTGCTGCTGTACGTCGGCGGGCTGCTGGCCGACCTGCCGATCGGACGGGAGACCGGCCGGTTCCTCGGCGGCGCGCTCGGCGCGCTGCTGCTCGCCGCCTGCCTCGGCGGCCTCGGCGCGCTGGTCGCGGCGTTCACGATCCGCCGCGGCCTCGCGGTCGCGGCGATCATCGTGGTGCTGCTCGTCAGCTACACCGTGGTCAGCACGATCCAGGGCATCTCGGTCGAGACCGGCCACGAGACGGTCGGCGAGGTCGCCGGGCTGTTCTCGCCGTACACGCTCGTCAACGGGCTGCAGGTGTTCCTGCTCGACGTGCCGGAGGCGACGCCCGCGCCGCCGTCCGGCACCGGGACCGGCCTGCTGTACGTCGCCGGCACGCTGCTGTGGCTGGGCGCCTCCGTGGTGGCGATGCTGGCCCGCTACCGGAGGGTGGGAGCGTGACCCGCATGAGGCGCCCATGAGTCGTGTCGAGCTCGACCACGTGTCGCGGTGGTACCGCAACGTCGTCGCGGTCAACGACGTCTCGATGACCATCGGCCCGGGCGTCACCGGGCTCCTCGGACCCAACGGCGCCGGGAAGTCCACGCTCATCGCGCTGATGTCGGGCTTCCTCGCGCCGTCGACCGGCACCGTCACCCTCGACGGCGAGCCGCTGTGGCGCAACGAGCGCGTCTACGCCCGGATCGGCCTCGTCCCCGAGCGGGAGGCGCTCTTCGACTACCTCACCGGCCGGCAGTTCGTGGTCGCGAACGCCGAGCTCCACGGCCTCGCCGACCCCGGCGCGGCGGCGCAGCGGGCGATCGGCCTGGTCGAGATGGACGAGGCGCAGAACCGCACCATCTCGACGTACTCCAAGGGGATGCGGCAGCGGATCAAGATGGCCTCGGCGCTCGTGCACGACCCCGGGGTGCTGCTGCTCGACGAGCCCTTCAACGGCATGGACCCGCGGCAGCGGCTGCAGCTGATGGACCTGCTGCGCCGGATGGGCGCCGAGGGCCGCACGGTGCTGTTCAGCTCCCACATCCTCGAGGAGGTCGAGCAGGTCGCCCGCCAGATCGAGGTGGTCGTCGCCGGCCGGCACGCCGCCTCCGGCGACTTCGGGGCGATCCGCCGGCTGATGACCGACCGGCCCAACCGGTTCGTGCTGCGCAGCTCCGACGACCGGCTGCTGGCCTCGGTGCTGCTGGGCGACCCGTCGGTGCGCAGCGCCCGGCTGCGCGGCGAGGGCGGGATCGAGCTCGAGGCCTCCGACTTCGGCCGGTTCAGCGAGGTGCTGCCCCGGCTCGCCCGGCAGCACGGCGTACGGCTGCTCGAGGTGAGTCCCACCGACGAGTCGCTCGAGAGCGTCTTCGCCTACCTGGTGTCGGCGTGAGGAGGGTGGCGGCATGAGCGGGGTGACGGTGGTCCACCGCACGGTGCTGCGGATCGGGGTCCGCAGCGTCTTCGGCCGCCGCCGCGGGGCGCTGCTGGCGGTGCTCCCGGTCGTGCTCGTCGGCCTCGCGGCGCTGGTGCGGGTGCTCGTGGGCCGCGACCCGACGGCCGCCCAGGACGTGCTCTACGCGCTCGGGCTCGCGGTGATCATGCCGCTCGTGGCGCTGCTGGCCACCAGCGGCGTGCTCGCGCCCGAGCTCGACGACGGCTCCATCTCCTACCTCCTGGCGAAGCCCGTCCCGCGGCACGCCATCGTGCTGAGCAAGCTGCTCGTCGCCGTCGCCTGCGTCGTGCTGTTCGCCGTGCTGCCGGTGCTCGCCGCCGGGCTGGTGCTGCTCGCCGACGTGCCCGAGCTGGCGCTCGGCTTCGCCCTCGGGGCGCTGACCGGCGGCGTCGCCTACTGCGCCCTCTTCGCGTGGCTCTCCGTGCTGACCCGGCACGCCGTCGTGGTCGGCCTCGTCTACCTGCTGATCTGGGAGGGGCTCCTCGGCGGGCTCCTCGACGGCGTGCGCTGGTTGAGCCTGACCCGGTGGGCGGGCGCGGTGGCCCAACAGGTGGCGCCCGGGTTCGAGGTCGTCGACGACCTCGGCACGACGTACGCCGTGACGGCGACCGCCGTCGTCGTGGTGCTCGGGACCTGGCTGACCGCTCAGCGGCTCCGGGGCTTCAACCTCACCGGCGACGAGTAACCGCGGGAGGAGCAGCCTCCGCGGCCGGGGCCTCGGCGTCGGGAGCCGCCTCGGCGCGCTCGTCCTCCTGGAGCCGGCGGGCCGCGCCGATCGCGACCTCGAGGAGCTCGCGCAGCCGCGCGTCGGGGGCCGACGCCGCCTCCGCGGTGCCGACCGCGGCGGCCTTCATCACCGCGGGCGCGGACCTCGTGGCGAACCGCTCCACCCCGATCGGCCGGTTCACGTCGAAGCGCTCGAGCCACGACAGCGCCCACGGCACCCGGGCGAGCGCCGCCTCGATGTCCTCCTCCCGCGGCAGCGACAGCGGCCCGACCTCCTCGCGCAGCTGGCGCACCCGCACCAGCCCGGCCGCCAGCGCCCGCTGCGACGGCTCGGCCGCGTCCGGCAGCGCCCACACCGCTACCTGCCCGGTGAACCCGACGACCCAGCGGCGGCCGCCCCCGTTCAGCCCGACCACGGACGGCACCAGCACCGCCAGCCGGGACCGGCCGGCGTCGGTCGTCAGGTCGTTGACCATCCGCGCGAGGTGGCCGAGCAACGGGTGCGTGCAGCCGGGGTGGTCGCTCCACCGCTCGCCGCCGAGGACGGAGGCCATCTCCATGAAGCAGGCCCCCTTCGCCGGTGATCGGTGCTTCCCGCGCGAGAGCACGGGCAGGGACTCGGGGACCCGCAGGTCCGCCGCGAGCACCTGCTCGGCCAGCGCGTCGTGGGACGAGGACGGGGAACGACGACCACGGAGCATGGAGACCACCTCGGTTCGGGCTCTTCGTCCAGCATGCGCCGCGATCCCGGCTGAGCAAAGGGGCGTGGGCCCAACGGCCCGATCCCGGGGCCCTCGGGACCTGCCGCACCGCCATCCGGACGGTCAGCGTGGAGGTGTCCCGGAGCGGACGGGGACGAGAGGGAGGTCGGCATGGCCAAGTCGGGCGGGAACGGCGGCGGCAGCGCCCTCTACGGCCTGGGCATCTTCGGCGCCTGGGTCTGGTACTTCCGCGCCGCGGACGGCTTCTGGGAGTACGTCTGGGCCTTCTTCCAGGGCATCTTCTGGCCGGCGTTCATGGTCTACGAGGGCTTCGCCGCCCTGAACCGCTGACCCGTCGAGGAGATTCCCTGCCGGATCAGCCGGCCCGGTCGGGGCCCGCCTGGGTGGCCGTGATGCGGAGCAGCACCCGCTGCTCCTCCTCCATGGTGCGGCGGTACTCGTCCCAGTCGTCGTGGTCCCGGCCGGCCGCCTGGCGGTAGTAGTCGACCAGCGGCTCCATGGCCTCGGGGAGGCTGACCACCTCGGTCTCGCCCTCGACGTAGTACCAGCTGCCGAAGAACTTGTCGGTGAAGACGCAGACCTGCGCCCACGGGTCGCGGCGCAGGTTCTTCGTCTTGTACGCCGTCTCCCGGCTGCTCACGACGAACCGGCCCTCGTCGTCGACGGCGACCAGCACCGGGCTCTGCTGGATCCCACTGCTCGTCCGGGTGGCGAGCACCGCCCGGTGGTGGCGGCGAACGAACTCCCGGGCGCGCTCGATGTCCATGCCTCCAGTGTGCAGCTGAGCCGGCGGCCGTGCTGAGTTGTGCGCAACCGCAGGTCCGCGGCGGGTCTGCACCTGCGGTTGCGCACACGGGTCACACGAATCCCCGGATAGCCGGGGATCGCGACAGCCGCCCGGCTGGCCAGCCGCCCGCGCAGGGCGGCGAGGTCCCGGTCAGCCGGGCGGGCCGAGCTCGACGATGAACGCGGCCCGCGGCACGGTCGCGGCCAGCCGCTCGGGCAGCAGCGCCTGGTAGGCGGCGGAGCCGTAGCGGGCCTCGGCCGCGGCCCGGCTCGGGTACTCGATGACCACCGTGCGGTTGCCGGTCTCGGTTCCCTCGGGGAGCGCGACCGTCTCCTGCGTCGAGGCGAGCAGGCGGCCGTCGTCGCCGAGGATCGCGTCCGAGGCGGCCACCCGGTAGGAGTCGAGCCGCTCGGCGTCCAGCACGTCGTAGTTGAGGACGAGCAGCGCCCTCATCGGACGGCCCCGAGGTCGAGGACCACCTTGCCGACGCGGTCGGGCGCGTCGAGCCGCTCGTACGCCGCGGCGATGTCGCCCAGCGGGAAGACCGAGTCGACGACGGGGACCCAGCCGTGGGCCTTGACGTGGTCCAGCAGATCGGCGAGGTCGCGCGGGCTGCCCATCGAGGAGCCGAGGATGTCGACCTGCTTCCAGTAGACCGACTGCACCCGCAGCGACCCTGTCGGGCTGGCGGCCTTCCCGACGACGACCAGCCGGCCGGCCGGCCGCAGCGCGTCGACGAGGGGCTGCCACAGCGCGCCGGTGGGGTCGAGCGCCAGGTCGGCGCCGCCTCCGACCGCCTCACGCAGGTCGTCCGCGAACCGGCCGCTCGTGCGGTCGACGGCCGCGGCTGCCCCCAGCGCCAGTGCCTCCTTCTCCTTGTCGGACGAGGAGGTGACCGCGACGACCCGGGCGCCCAGCGAGGCCGCGATCCGGACCGCCGTGCTGCCCACCCCGGACGAGGCAGCAGCCACGACGACGGTCTCGCCGTCGCGGAGCCCGCCCCGGGTCACCAGGGCCCGCCACGCCGTGATGCCGGCCATCGGCAGCGCGGCCGCCTCGGTGAAGGTCAGGTGCTCGGGCTTGGCCACGACGTTCTCGGCAGGCACGACGACGTGCTCGGCGTGGGTGCCGTGGGTCGGCGAGCCGAGGATCTCGTAGTCGGCGGACGGGTACCGGTCGTCCTCGCCCCAGAAGAGCGAGGGCGAGACGACGACCTCGTCGCCGACCGACACCCCGCGGGCCACGCCGGTGCCGACGGCGTCAACCACGCCGGCGCCGTCGGAGCCGAAGATCGCGCCCGGCGCCTCGTCCTCCCGGGCCGCCAGCATCATCGCGTCGAGCCGGTTCAGCGCCGCGGCGTGGAGCCGGACCCGCACCCAACCCGCGGGGGGCTCGGGGGTGGGCACCTCGGTGACGGTGACGGGGGGTTGGGTCGGCAGGTGGCCGACGACGGCAGCTCGCATGCGCAGCGCAACGCGGTCGCGCGGTCGGCGATTCCTCGCCGTGGGAGCTGACTGGACCGGGTCAGGCGGCGCCGCGGACGCGCGCGACGGTGTCGGCGGTGCGGCGCGCGAGGTCCTGCACGGCGGCGACGTAGCCGTCGACGGCGACCAGCAGCTGCGCCCGGAGGGCGGCGGTGTCGGCGTCGACCATCGGTCGCGCCGCGTCCTCGACGCGGGCCACCGCGTCGGCGAGCCAGACGAGCTGGTCGCGCACGGCGTCGGTCATGCCCTCGGTGACCGCGTCGTCGCGGCTCACCACGGCGTGGCCGAGGCTGCGGGCCGCGTTGACGAGGCGCCGGGCGTCGCGCGGCGCGCCCGTGGCGACGATCGTGCCGGCCTCGACCAGCAGGTAGCGGTGGCCGACGTGGCGGCTGACCAGCTCGTGGGCGGCCAGCTGCGCCTCGTCGGCGGCGGTCCACCGGAGGAGCCAGGCCGGTCGCGGGAGCATCGTCGTCGTCACACCCGTCCAACGACGCCCCCGGGCCGGGGTCACCGCCGGTCTGGACCGCACGGCCACGCGGACCGGCGCGGCCGCGGTGTGCCGGAGCAGGTCGGCAGCGCCGACCCTGGCCGCAGCCGGCATCAGTGGGCCATGTCGACGAAGCGGCTGTAGTGGCCCTGGAAGGCCACCGTGATGTCGCGGGTGGGACCGTTCCGGTGCTTGGCCACGATCAGGTCCGCCTCGCCGGGCCGCGTCGACTCCTTCTCGTAGACGTCGTCGCGGTGGAGCAGGATCACCATGTCGGCGTCCTGCTCGATCGAGCCCGACTCACGCAGGTCCGACATCATCGGGCGCTTGTCGCCTCGCTGCTCCGGCCCACGGTTGAGCTGGGAGAGCGCGATGATCGGGATCTCGAGCTCCTTGGCGAGCAGCTTGATCTGACGCGAGAACTCCGAGACCTCGAGCTGGCGCGACTCGACCTTCTTGCCCGACGACATCAGCTGGAGGTAGTCGATGACGCACAGCTTGAGGTCGTGGCGCTGCTTGAGCCGCCGCGCCTTGGCGCGGATCTCCATCATCGTCATGTTCGGCGAGTCGTCGATGAACATCGGCGCCGAGGAGACCTCGCCCATCTTGCGGGCGAGCTTGGCCCAGTCGTCGTCGTTCATGTTGCCGTTGCGGATGTGGTTGAGCGGCACCTTCGCCTCGGCGGAGAGCAGGCGCATCGTGATCTCCGAGCGCGTCATCTCCAGGCTGAAGAAGCAGGTCGTGAGGTTGTTGTGGATCGACGCCGCGCGGCACAGGTCGAGAGCCAGCGTGGACTTACCCATGGCGGGACGGGCCGCGACGATGATCATCTGGCCGGAGTGGAGGCCGTTGGTGAGCTCGTCGAGGTCGGCGAAGCCGGTGGGGACGCCGTAGAGCCCGGCCTCGCGGGTGGAGATCGCCTCGATCTCGTCGAGGACACCGTCCATGATGTCCGACAGCGGGGCGTAGTCCTCGCCGGAGCGCTTGTCCGCGATCTTGTAGACCTCTGCCTGAGCCTGGTCGACGACGTCGTCGACCTGGCCCTCGCCGGCGTAGCCGATCTGGACGATCTTGGTGCCGGCGTCGACGAGCCGGCGCAGGATCGCCTTCTCGCGGACGATCTCGGCGTAGTAGCCGGCGTTGGCGGCGATCGGCACGTTGGCCGACAGGGTGTGGAGGTACGGCGCGCCGCCCACCCGCTGCAGGTCGCCCCGTCGCTGGATCTCCGCCGCCACGGTCACGGGGTCGGCCGGCTCGCCGCGGCCGTAGAGGTCGATGATCGCGTCGTAGATCAGCTCGTGGGCGGGCCGGTAGAAGTCGACGCCACGGATGGTCTCGGTGACGTCGGCGATGGCGTCCTTGGACAGCAGCATCGCGCCGAGCACGCTCTGCTCGGCCGCGTTGTCCTGAGGCGGCATCCGGTCGTTCGGGCGCGACGGCGCCTCGCCCGGCTCGTAGGCGGCCGGGCCGTCGCCCCACTCGTCGTACGGCGGCTCCGACAGCCCCGGCGTCCCGGACGCATCGTGGTCGGTGACGCTCACTGGTGCCTCCTCGTCCCGGGCCGATGGTGTCCCGGACGCTAGGCCGGAGCACCGACACCACCCGTCCGGATGGCCGTCCGGATGGTCCCCGGCGTCCACCCCACCTGGGACGCCGACCGCAGGACCGTACGACCCGGTCCGGCGTGTCGCGAAGCCACGCATCCACAGGGGGCTGGGGATAACCGGCCCGGACCCGTGGACGACGCCGCAGAACGTGTGCACATGCTGGGGAAGCAGCTGTGGAAAATGCCTGGGCCGATCCCGCGATAGGGCCGCTGACCTGCGGAAACGCTCGTCCACCGGTGTGGAGCGAAAATTGTTCGCGGATCCGGCCGTTCACCCGGCCGTCACCCCGTCGTCGGCGGTCCCTTTGTCGACATGGCGCTGTTTCCCGGGCTGTGTCCCCAGATATCAACAGGTCATGCACAAGCCCGGAAGGACTAGTCAGGTGAGGATCACCACCTGTGAATGGTCGTTACCCACCTAGTCTGGCTAGTCTGCCGGGCGTGGCCGCCCCCGATCCCCGGCGGCACGACCGCGAGATCGTCCGGCTCGCCGTGCCCGCCTTCCTCGCCCTCGTCGCCGAGCCGCTCTTCCTGCTCACCGACGCCGCGATCGTCGGCCACCTCGGCACCGCCCCGCTGGCCGGGCTCGGCATCGCCGCCGCGGTGCTGCAGACGGCGGTCGGGTTGTGCATCTTCCTCGCCTACGGCACCACCGCGTCCGTGGCCCGGCGCCTCGGCTCCGGCGACCGGCGCGGCGCCCTCGCCCAGGGGATCGACGGGGTCTGGCTGGCCGTCCTGATCGGGACGGTGGCCACCGTCCTCGGCGTCCTGCTCACCGACCCGCTCGTCGCCGCCTTCCGTCCCGAGCCCGCCGTGGCCGAGCCGGCCACCACCTACCTGCGCATCGCGTTCCTCGGCACCACCCCGCTGCTGGTCATGCTGGCGACCACCGGCGTGCTGCGCGGCCTGCAGGACACCCGCACCCCGCTGGTCGTCGCGGTCGCCGGCAACGCGCTCAACGCCGTGCTCAACGTGGCGCTCGTCCACGGGGTCGGACCCGTTCCCGCCCTCGGCGTCGCCGGCGCCGCCTGGGGCTCGGTGGCCGCCCAGGTGGCCAGCGCCGTCGTGCTGCTGCTGGTGGTCGTGCGCGCCGCCCGCCGGGAGGGCGCACCCCTGACGCCGGACCTCCCCGGCATCCGCACGGCCGCGCGGGCCGCGGTCGCGCTGGTCGTGCGGACCCTGACCCTGCGCGCCGCGCTGCTCGTCACGACGTACGCCGTCACCGCGGGCAGTGCTGACGGGGGCGCCGGCTCGCAGGCCGTGGACGTCGCCGCCCACCAGCTGGCGCTCACGCTGTGGACCTTCCTCGCCTTCGCCCTCGACGCGATCGCCATCGCCGCGCAGGCGATCACCGGTCGCCATCTCGGCGCAGGCGACGTCGACGCCACCCGCACGGTGACGGCCCGGATGGTGCGCTGGGGGCTGCTGAGCGGCGTGGTGACCGGCGCGCTGCTCGCCCTGGCGAGCCCGTGGCTCGGCCCGTTGTTCGTCGACGACCCCGCCGTGCACGAGGCGCTGGTGCCGGTGCTGCTGGTCGCGGCGCTGGGGCAGCCGGTCGCCGGGGTGGTCTTCGTCCTCGACGGCGTTCTCATCGGCGCGGGCGACGGCAGCTACCTGGCGTGGGGCGGGCTGCTGACGCTGGTCGCCTACGCGCCGGTCGCCCTCGCCGCCGTCGCCCTGGGCGGCGGGCTGCTCACGGTGTGGGTCGCGCTGACCGCGGTCTTCATGGGCGCCCGGCTCGTGGTGCTGCTCCACCGCGCCCGGGGCGAGGCGTGGCTGGTCACCGGGGCCGTCCGGGTCTGACCGGGGCCGGCGGACGGGCCCGATAGCCGCGCGCGGGGGCCGGCAGGCGTGGGATCATCGGCGCCATGCGGCCCCTCCAGTCCATCGCCATGGGTCTGGTGGTCATCGGGCTCCGGGCCGACCTGGCCGGCTACGACCTGCTGCCGGACCCGCTCGGCTGGGTGCTGGTGCTCGCCGGGGTCGCCGCGGTGACGCTACCGGCGGCCCGGCGCACCGCCCTCCTCGCCACGGCACTGCTGGCGGCGCTGGTCTCGGTGCCGCTGTGGCTGCCCGGGGCCGTCGACCGGCTCGACGTGGTGCACCCGTCGCTCGTCTGGGCGGCCAACCTCCCGCAGCTCGGCTTCACCGTGCTGCTGTGCCTCACCCTCGCGAACGAGGCGGCCGAGAGCGGCGACCGGCACGCGGTCGCGTGGCTGCGCACCACCGCGTCGATCTTCGTCGTCGTCGCGCTGCTGCCGGTGGTCGTCTTCGGCGGCGGGGTCGCCTCGCTCGAGGTGCCGTCCTACCTCGCGGCCACGCTCGCACTGCTGCTGCTGGTCTGGCTGCTGTTCACCTACGCGCGCCGCCCGTGGGTCGTGCCCGCGGAGCCGCCGCAGTCGCTGCGCTCCACCTGAGCCCTCGCCCGGGAGACGCCCGGGCCCGCCCCGGGAACGCGACGAGGGCCGCCCCTCCCGGAGGAGGAACGGCCCTCGTGGAGCTCGCGCAGGAGCGGTCAGGCGGGGATCACGTTGAGGGCCACCGTGGCGGACACCTCGTCGTGCAGCTTGACCGACACCTCGTGGGCGCCGAGCGACTTGATCGGGTTCTTGACAGCGATCGTGCGCTTGTCGACCGACTGGCCCGAGGTCTCCTGCAGCGCGTCGGCGATCTCGGAGACGGTGACCGCACCGAACAGGCGGCCACCCTCACCGGCGCGCACCTTGACGCTGACCGGCTGGGCCTCGAGCTTCTTCTTGATCTCGACGGCGGAGTCGTGGTCGCGGACCGCGCGGGAGGCGCGGGCGGCCTTGATCGACTCGACGGTCTTCTCGGCACCGCGGGTCCAGCGGATCGCGACACCGCGCGGCACGAGGTAGTTGCGGCCGTAGCCGTCCTTGACCTCGACCACGTCGCCGGGGGCGCCGAGGCCGGTCACTTCCTGGGTGAGGATCAGCTTCATCGTGTCTGCTCCTCTCAGCGACCGGTCGAGGTGTAGGGCAGCAGGGCGAGCTCGCGGGCGTTCTTGACGGCGGTCGCCACGTCGCGCTGGTGCTGGACGCAGTTGCCGGTCACCCGACGGGCGCGGATCTTGCCGCGGTCCGAGATGAACTTGCGGAGCAGGGCGGTGTCCTTGTAGTCGACACCGGTCGCCTTCTCCTTGCAGAACTGGCAAACCTTCTTCTTCGGCTTGCGAATCACTGCCTTGGCCATTGTGGTGCTCTCCTTACGAGCCCGGCCGGAGCCGGAATGGTTTCAGGTTTCGGTTGGACAGGTCCGCCGCGTCGCACGCTCGGCGGCGGGCCGGTGGATCAGAACGGAGGCTCGTCCGAGCCGACGCCGGGGGCACCCCACGGGTCGGGAGCGCCGCCACCCTGGGCGCCGCCGGCAGGAGCCTGCGCCGCGGGCGTGGCCCACGGGTCGTCCTGCTGGCTGCCGCCACCCTGCTGGGGGGCGCCGCCGCCGTATCCGCCGCCCCCGCCGGAGCGGGAGGCGCGGGAGACCTTGGCGGTGGCGTACTTGAGCGAGGGGCCGACCTCTTCGACGTCGATCTCGAAGACGGTGCGCTTCTCACCCTCGCGGGTCTCGTACTGCCGGGACTTCAGGCGACCCTGCACCACGACGCGCATCCCCTTCTGGAGGGACTCCGCGACGTTCTCCGCGGCCTGGCGCCAGACCGAGCAGGAGAGGAAGAGGGCGTCGCCGTCCTTCCACTCGTTCGTCTGCCGGTCGAAGGTGCGCGGCGTGGACGCGATCCGGAAGTTCGCCACGGCCGCACCCGAGGGGGTGAAGCGCAGCTCCGGGTCGTCGACCAGGTTGCCGACCACGGTGATGACGGTCTCGCCTGCCATGTCAGGTCTCCCTTGTCAGATCCATCGGTACGTCGGGGCACATGCTGTCGTGTGCCACCGACAGAGGGAAGTGGTGCTCCACAACCCGCTCAGACGGCGGGGCGGAGGACCTTCGTGCGCAGGATCGACTCGTTCAGCGTGAGCTGCCGGTCGAACTCCTTGACCGTCGCCGGCTCGGCGGCGATCGAGATCACGGCGTAGATGCCCTCGGCGTTCTTCTTGATCTCGTAGGCCAGACGGCGACGTCCCCAGACGTCGACCTTCTCGACCGTGCCGCCATCCTTGCGGATGACGTTGAGGTACTTGTCCAGCGAGGACTCGACGGTGCGCTCGTCGATGCTCGGCTCGAGGATGACCATCACTTCATAGGCACGCAAAGCGGTCTCCACCTCCTTCGGACCAGGGGCCACGGTCTCTCCGTGGCAGGAGGGCTGTGCGTCCCCCACCGGTCCACGAGGAGCCGGCGGGGTGTCCCCGCGACCGGTCCCCGTCGGTGGGGTGGGCGCAGAGAACGCCCCAAGATAGCAGCGGCGGCGCGGCGCTCCCCAATCCTCCGCAGCCCTTCCCCGGACTCCCCCAGGGGGAGTCGTGGGTATCGTCGCCGACGTGCTGACCCACGACGACCTCGACCAGGCGCGACACCGGGTCCGCGCCCACCTCGGCCGCACCCCGGCTCGGCGCTGGCCGCTGCTCGAGGAGGTCACCGGCACCGAGACCTGGGTCAAGCACGAGAACCACAACCCCACCGGCGCCTTCAAGGTCCGCGGCGGGCTGAACTTCGTGGCCCGGTTGCTCGACGAGCAGCCCGACGTCCCCGGCCTCGTCGCCGCCACCCGGGGCAACCACGGCCAGAGCGTCGCGTACGCCGGCGCCGCGGCCGGACTGCCCGTCACCATCGTGGTGCCGCACGGCAACTCGCCCGACAAGAACGCCGCCATGGCCGGGTTCGAGGCCGACGTCGTGGTGCACGGGCGCGACTACCAGGAGGCCCGCGAGCACGCCCAGCACCTCGCGCAGGAGCGCGGTCTCGTCGTGGTGCCACCGTTCCACCCGTGGCTGGTGGCCGGCGTCGCCACCGCGGCCGAGGAGCTGCACCAGGACGTGCCCGGCCTCGACACCGTCTACGTCCCGGTCGGCATGGGCAGCGGCATCTGCGCGCAGGTGGCCGTCCGGGACCTGCTCGGTGCCGCCACGGAGGTCGTCGGCGTCGTCTCCGAGCAGGCGCCGGCGTACGCGCTGAGCTTCGAGGCGCACCGTCCCGTCACGACAGACTCCGCCGACACGTTCGTGGACGGGGTCGCCTGCCGGGTCCCCGACCCGGACGCGCTCTCGGTCATCTGCGCGGGCGCGTCCCGGTTCGTCCGGGCCTCCGAGGAGCGGGCCGAGGAGGCGATGGCACTCATGTACGGCGCCACCCACAACCTCGCCGAGCCGGCAGGGTCGTTCGCCCTGGCCGGGCTGCTCACCGACCTCGCCGAGGACCCCGACCGGGTGCGCGGGCGCCGGGTCGCGGTCGTCCACACCGGCGGCAACGCCGACTTCCCGATCCTGCGACGGGTCATGGAGACTCACCGGCCATGAGCACCCGCATCGGCGCCCACGTCGACCAGTCCGACCCGATCGCCGAGGCCGCCGCCCGGGAGATGCCGCTCGTGCAGTTCTTCCTCGGCGACCCGCAGGGCTACAAGGGCCCGGAGATCCACTACCCGGGTGGCGCCGCGGCGCTGCGCGCGGCCGCGGAGGAGGCCGGCGTCGACCTGTACGTCCACGCGCCGTACATCATCAACGTCGCCACCACGAACAACCGGATCCGGATCCCGAGCCGCAAGCTGCTCCAGCAGCACATGGACGCCGCCGCCGAGATTGGCGCCAAGGGCCTCATCGTCCACGGTGGCCATGTCAACGAGGCCGATGATCCTACGAAGGGCTTCGACAACTGGCGCAAGGCCGTCGAGGCCACCGACATCAAGGTCCCGCTGCTCATCGAGAACACCGCCGGCGGCGACAACGCGATGACCCGCCACCTCGAGCGGATCTCCGGGGTGTGGGCCGCCATCGGGAGCGCCGAGGGCGCCGACATGGTCGGCTTCTGCCTCGACACCTGCCACGCCCACGCCGGCGGCAACGCGCTGGAGACCGTCGTCGACGACGTACGCCGGATCACCGGCCGGATCGACCTCGTCCACTGCAACGACAGCCGCGACGCCTTCGACTCGGGCGCCGACCGGCACGCCAGCCTGGGCGCCGGCCAGGTCGACCCCGACCTGCTCGCGGCGGTCGTGCGCGACGCGGCCGCGCCGGTCGTGCTGGAGACCCCCGGAGGCCCGGACGAGCACCGCGCGGACGTGGCCTGGCTCCGCGAGCGCCTCTAGGCGCGCGGCGCCCGCGTGTCTGACCCCTCACACTCCGCGCCTGCCACGCCGGTTCCACGTGGAACCACGCTCGGCGCCCCCGCTAGCCTCGGACCGTGACTCACCCCGACCGCCCGACCGACCTGTCCGTGCGCGTCATCAGCGAGGACGAGCACCTCCGGTTGATCCGCAGCCGGGAGTCCGCCAGCTTCCTGCAGACCCCGGCCTGGGGCCGCGTGAAGTCCGAGTGGCGCCGCGAGTCGCTCGGCTGGTTCCGCGACGGCGAGCTCGTGGGCGCCGCGCTGGTGCTCTACCGCCAGCTGCCGAAGGTGAAGCGCTACCTGGCCTACCTCCCCGAGGGCCCGGTCATCGACTGGGACACCGACGACCTCGCCGCCTGGCTCTCCCCGCTCACGGCGCACCTCAAGGCGCAGGGCGCGTTCGGCGTGCGCATGGGCCCGCCCGTCGTGACCCGCCGCTGGAGCGCGGCGCAGGTCAAGGAGGGCATCGCCGACGAGTCCGTGCGCCGCCTCGACGACGTCGCGCCCCTCGAGCGCAGCAGCGCCGGCGCCCGCGTCGTGTCCCAGCTGCGCGAGCTCGGCTGGCAGCTGCAGGGCGCCGAGGGCGGCTTCGCGGCCGGCCAGCCGCAGTACAACTTCCAGATCCCGCTGCGCGACGCCGACGGCTCCCCGCGCACCGAGGACGACGTCCTCAAGGGCATGAACCAGCTGTGGCGGCGCAACATCAAGAAGGCCGCCAAGTCAGGCGTCGAGGTCACCACCGGCGGCCGCGACGACCTCAAGCTCTTCCACGACCTCTACGTCCACACCGCCGAGCGCGACGACTTCACCCCGCGGCCGCTGTCCTACTTCGAGGTGATGCACGACGCGCTCACCGCCGAGGAGCCCGACCGGTTCCAGATCTGGCTGGCCCGCCACGAGGGCGACCTGGTCGCCGCCACCATCGCGGTCCGGGTCGGCGCCCACGCCTGGTACTCCTACGGCGCCTCCTCCACCGACAAGCGCGAGGTGCGCGGCTCGAACGCCGTGCAGTGGGCGATGATCCAGGCTTCGCTCGCCGCGGGAGCCGCGGTCTACGACCTGCGCGGCATCACCGACACCCTCGACCCCGACGACCCGCACGTCGGGCTGATCCAGTTCAAGGTCGGCACCGGCGGCGAGGCGGTCGAGTACGCCGGCGAGTGGGACCTGCCGCTGCGCCCGCTGCTCTACAAGGCCTTCGACCTGTACATGAAGCGGCGGTGACGGAGCGATGAGCCTGACCCTCAGGGTCGACGGTGCCCGGTGGCGCGACCACCTGTCCCGGGTGGCCGACGAGATGCCCGGCCTGACGCCGGTCATCAAGGGCAACGGCTACGGCTTCGGCGTCGGCCGCCTCGCCCGCAAGGCGCAGTGGCTGCACGACCGCGGCCACGGCGTCGACACCATCGCGGTCGGCACCTACGAGGAGCTGCCCGAGGTGGCCACCCGGTTCGCCGGCGACCTCCTCGTGCTCACGCCGTACCGCCCCTTCGGCGCGGCCACCGAGCTGCCGGCCGACGTCGCGCGCCGGGTGGTGCACACCGTCAGCCGGCTCGAGGACCTCGACGACCTGCTCCGCCGCGACCCGTCCGCCCGGTTCGTGCTCGAGCGGCTCACCAGCATGCGCCGCCACGGCCTGAGCGCCCGCGACCTGCGGACCGCCGGCGAGCGGGTCCGCGGCCGCGCCGGCCAGCTGATGGGGGTCGCCGTCCACCTGCCGCTCGGCCACGGCTCCCACCTCGACGAGGTCACCCGGCTGATGACCGACGTCGTCGCGGCCGACCTGCCGACCTCACGCGTCTGGATCAGCCACCTGACCCGCGACGAGCTCGCCACCCTCCGCGCGTCGTACGCCGACTACGAGCTCCGGCCGCGCGTCGGCACCGACCTGTGGCTCGGCGACCGCGCGGCGATGCGGGTGACCGCGACCGTCCTCGACGTGCACGAGGGCGCGCGCGGCGACGTCTTCGGGTACCGCGGCCGGCGGCTGCCCGCGCCCGGGCACCTGCTCGTCGTCAGCGGCGGCACCGCCCACGGCATCGGCCTGGAGTCCCCCATGGGCGAGTCCAGCCTGCGCTCCCGGCTCGCCACGGTCGCCCGCGGCGGCCTCGACGCGGTGGGCGTCGTCCGTTCGCCGTTCAGCGTCGACGGCAAGCCGCGACTCTTCGCCGAGCCGCCGCACATGCAGGCCTCGATGCTGTTCCTGCCGCAGGGGTCCCGCGTCCCCGTGGTCGGCGACGAGCTGGACGTCCGGGTCCGCTACACCGCGACCTGGTTCGACCGCGTCGTGCTCGACTGAGGCCCCGGCCCGGACGAGAGGGACCTCGGCGGCCGGTCGACCGGGTCCAGCTCCGGCCGCAGCACGTCGCGCGCGACGAGCACCACGAGGTAGAGCTCGCCGGCCATCCGCAGCACGATCGCCAGCCAGTAGAAGCCTGCGTCACCGCCGCCGGCCGGGGCGAGGTGGCCGCCGAGGTACCACCACACCGACGCGAAGTAGAGGATCTCCGTCGACTGCCACACGGCCTGGTCGCGCCAGCGCGGCCGCGCCATCGCCGCCAGCGGAAGCAGCCACAGGACGTACTGCGGCGAGTAGACCTTGTTGACCAGCAGGAACCCGGCGACGACGAGGAAGGCGAGCTGCGCGAACCGCGGCGAGGCCGGCGCCTTCAGGCCGACCACCAGCACCCCGAGGCACCACACCGCGAGGAACAGCCACGAGACGTCGTTGATGGTTCCGGGCTCGAAGCTGGTGTCCAGCGCCTGCTCGAGGACCAGCCAGATCGATCCGAGGTCGGCGCCGCGGTCGGCATTGAAGGTCCAGAACACCCGCCACTCGTCCCGGCCGGTGACGTATGCCGGCAGGTTGGCCGCCAGCCACGCCACCAGCGCCGCGGCGGTCGCGGTCGCGAAGTCGCGCATCCGCCGGTCGCGGAAGCAGATCACCAGCAGCGGGCCGAGCAGGAACAGCGGGAAGAGCTTGGTCGCGGTGCCCAGCCCGATCAGGACGCCGGTCAGGACGGGCCGGTCGCGCGCCCACGCCCACAGCGCCCCCGCGACCAGCACGATCACGAGCAGGTCCCAGTTGACGAGGGCGTTCAGGGCGAGGACCGGCGCCGCGGCGAAGATCGCGGCGTCCCACGGCCGGCGCGGGTTCACGCCGGTGAGGAACCAGGCGGCCAGCAGGCCCGCCACCGCGAACCCGAGCGCGTTGACCACCACGAAGTAGCGGACCTCCTTCGCGACCTCCTCACCCGAGAAGAGCGCCTCGGCCCGCTGCGCGTACCGGGACGCCAGGTCCGGCGACCCGTTCCACCAGTGGGTCACCCAGGCGCTGGCCCACGCGTAGTAGGAGATGCCGACGGGGTACTCCATGACGTCGTACCGCGCCCGCACCTGGGGGTCGTCGGAGTAGGGCCAGCTCAGCTCGGCGAACCCGCGCCCGGTGTAGAGGTACGGCAGGTCCGAGTAGCACATGTGGGTGTAGCGGCTCTCGCCGTCCTGCCAGTTGTCGGCGTAGCAGCTGCTCTTCTGCAGCAGGCCGAGGGCGAGGCAGACCGCCGCCAGCGCGAGCACGACGCGCACCGGGGTCCACCACCGGTGCCGGCCCGCGCGGGTCCCGGCCGGGCCGCCGACCGCGCCGCTCGCAGCGGCGACGACCGGGTCGTCCACCGTGGGGTGGACCAGCGGGTCGCGGTCGGCCGCGGGGCGGGTCACTCCTGCGAGCCGACCCGCCGACGGCCGTTGTTGCCGCCGCCGTTGCCGCCGCCGGGCCCGGTGCTGCTGCCGTTGGTCGGCGACGACGACCCGCTCGGGCTCGGGGACTCGCTCGGGCAGTTCTGCAGCAGCTGGCAGTCGTCGGTCGGCGTGGGCTGCGGCGGCTTCGTCTCGGACGGCTCCTCCGAGGGCTCCTCGGTGGGCTTCTGCGACGGCGTCTTGCTCGGCGACGGCTGCTTCGTCGGCGAGGGCGGCGGCGTGTACGGCTCGTGACCCGAGGTCGGCGCCTCGCCGTCGACGTACGCCGGGGGCGGGAACTCCTCGATCGGCAGCCCCTCCATCGCGCGCTGCATGACCGCGGTCCAGGTCTCCGCCGGGTAGGCGCCGCCGAAGTACGACGGCAGCCAGCCCTGCAGCTGCTCGTTGCCCTTGCCGCGGACGTACATGACGGCGGTGGACAGCTGCGGGGTGTAGCCGGTGAACCAGGCCGACGAGACCTCGCCCAGGCCGTTGGTCGCGGTGCCGGTCTTGCCGGCGGCGGGCCGGCCGAGCGCCTGCGCGGCGGTGCCGGAGCCGCTCTGGACGACCTGCTGGAGCGCGTAGCTGACGTCGGCGGCGATGTCGGGCTCGACGGCCTCGGAGTCGGAGACCTTGTGCTGGTAGCGGGTCTCGCCGGTGCGGTCGACGACCTTCTCGATGATGTAGGGCTCGGCGGCGCGGCCCTCGTTGGCCAGCGTGGCGTAGGCGTTGGCCATGTTGATCGGGCTCACGGTGGCGTTGCCGAGCGAGACACCGAGGATCGGCTCGAGGCCGGGCGACTCGCTGGGGAAGCCCGGCGCGCGGCGCGAGGGCGCCTTCGCCGGCGGGATGCCGAGCCGGTTCGCCGCGTCCACGATCTTCTTCGGGCCGTTCTCCATCGCCGTGGTCATGTCGATGAAGGCGGTGTTCACGGAGTTCTCGGTCGCGTCGACCATCGAGATGGCCGAGCCGTAGTCGGTGTCGCCCTGGTTCTCGAAGTCGGTGCCGTCGGGCAGCACGAGCGGGCTGTTGCCCTCGAAGGTGTCCTTGAGGGAGAAGCCGTCCTCGATCGCGGCCACCAGCGCGGCGGGCTTCATCGTCGAGCCGGCCTGGCCGCCCGCGACGGCCCAGTTGATCTGGGAGTCGAGGTAGTCCTGGCCGCCGTAGATGCCGCGGACGGCGCCCGTGCCAGGCTCCACGCTGGCCACGCCGACGTGGAGCTCCTTGTCCTTGAAGCCCTCGGGCCGGGCCTCGAGGACCCCCTGCTCGGCCGCCTGCATGTGCTTCTTGGTGAAGGTGGTGGTGACCTGGAGGCCGCCGCCCTCGATCTCGTCCTCGCTGAAGCCGAGCTTGATGAGCTCCTTGCGGACCATGTTCAGCACGTGGCCGCGCTGGCCGCCGTACTGGCTCTCCTTCTGGATCTCCGGGAACTTCGGGAGCCGCTTGGCGGCCTTGTCCGCCTGGTCGGCGCTGATCGCGCCGGTGTCGGCCATGCCCCTCAGCACGTAGCCGTAGCGCTCCTTGAGGTCGCGCTTCGCCTGCTTGCCGTTGGCCGGGTCGTACGCCGTCGGGTTGTTGAGGACCGTCGCGAGCACGGCGCTCTGGCGCAGGTTCAGGTCCTTGGCCTCGACGTCGAAGAAGGCCTTGGAGGCGGCCTGGATGCCGTAGGCGCCGCGACCGAAGTAGATGGTGTTGAGGTAGCCCTCGAGGATCTCGGACTTGCTCTGCTGCCGGTGGATCTTCAACGACAGGAACGCCTCCTTGAGCTTGCGCTCGAGGGTCCGCTCCTGGGTCAGGTAGAGGATCTTGACGTACTGCTGGGTGATCGTGGACGCACCCTGCGTGGCGTTGCCCTGGGCGTTGCTGAACGCCGCCCGGAGGATGCCCTTCGGGTCGAGGCCGCTGTCGGTCCAGAAGGAGCGGTTCTCTGCGGCGACCACGGCGTCCTGGATGCTCTGCGGCATCTCGTCGAGGGGGATCGACTCGCGGTTCTGCGTCGCGAACTGCCCGAGCTGGTTCTTGCCGTCGCTGTAGTAGACGAAGGTCGTCTGCGTCTCGAAGTCCTCGTTGGGGTCGGGGACGTCGATGGTCTGGTAGAGCACGACGAACCCGGCAACCGCGAGCAGGCTGCTGACCAGCCCTGCGACGAGGGCCCAGACCCCGGCGCGCTTCAGCTTCTGCTTGGTGGTGCGCTTCGGCTTCTGCGGCTTCTTCGTCGTCGGCGGACCGGCGGCGCGGCGCTTTCCACTCAAGGGGCGAACTCCGGGCTCGGGGACAGGGGAAGTCGTGCGCCATCGCAGACGGCACCCGCAACAGGGTACGCATGGAGCCTCAGCACGACGAGATGCCGCGACGGCGACGCTCGACACATGCGCCGACCCATTGCCCCGATCCATTGCTGGGATATATCGGTACGATAGGTCGTATGGCACGACGTGGTGAGACCATCGAGCTGGCGGTCCTGGGGCTGCTGCACGAGGGCCCCATGCACGGATACGAGCTGCGCAAGCGGCTCAACCTGATGCTCGGCTGGGGTCGGGTGCTGTCCTACGGCTCGCTCTACCCCACCCTCAAGAAGATGCTCCGCAGCTCCCTCATCGAGGAGTCCGCAGCCACCGGGGGGCCGGTCACCCGCCGCCCCCGGATCGTCTACCAGCTCACCGACGCCGGGCACCGCGAGTTCCAGCGGCTGATGTCCGAGGTCGGGCCCACGGCCTGGGAGGACGACAACTTCGACATCCGGTTCGCCTTCTTCGGGCGCACCGACATGGAGATCAGGCTGCGGGTGCTCGAGGGCCGGCGTACCCGCCTGCAGGAGCGGCTCGACCGGGTCCAGCAGCAGCTGGCGATGACCCAGAAGGAGGTCGACCGGTACGCCGCGGAGCTCCAGCGCCACGGCGTCGAGTCGGTGGAGCGGGAGGTCCGGTGGCTGTCGGACCTCATCAACGCCGAGCGGGGCCACAGCACACCAGCCACACCAGCCACACCGACAGAGCAAGAGGGCCCCGAGCCGGCGGACGATCCCGCCGGGCCCGCGGCCGATGCAACGAAGTGAAAGAGGAAGGAAACCCGATGGGTTCGGTACGAGTAGCAATCGTGGGGGTCGGGAACTGCGCGACCTCCCTCATCCAGGGCGTCGAGTACTACCGGCACGCCGACCCGTCCGGGACCGTGCCGGGTCTGATGCACGTGACCTTCGGTGACTACCACGTCTCCGACGTGGAGTTCGTGGCCGCGTTCGACGTCGACGCCAAGAAGGTCGGCTTCGACCTCGCCGACGCCACCCAGGCGTCGGAGAACAACACGATCAAGATCTGCGACGTCCCGCCGACCGGCGTGACGGTGCAGCGGGGTCCGACGCTGGACGGCCTCGGCAAGTACTACCTCGAGACCATCGAGGAGTCCGACGCGGAGCCGGTCGACGTCGTGCAGGCGCTCAAGGACGCCCGCGCCGACGTCCTCGTCTCCTACCTGCCGGTGGGCTCCGAGGAGGCGGACAAGTTCTACGCCCAGTGCGCCATCGACGCCGGTGTGGCGTTCGTGAACGCGCTGCCCGTCTTCATCGCCTCCGACCCGGTGTGGGCCAAGAAGTTCGAGGACGCCGGCGTCCCGATCGTCGGCGACGACATCAAGTCGCAGGTCGGCGCCACCATCACCCACCGGGTGCTGGCCCGCCTCTTCGAGGACCGCGGCGTGGTGCTGGACCGCACCTACCAGCTCAACGTCGGCGGCAACATGGACTTCAAGAACATGCTCGAGCGCGAGCGCCTCGAGTCGAAGAAGATCTCCAAGACCCAGGCCGTCACGTCGAACATCGACCACGACCTCGGCAGCCGCAACGTCCACATCGGCCCGTCCGACTACGTCCAGTGGCTCGACGACCGCAAGTGGGCCTACGTCCGGCTCGAGGGTCGTGCGTTCGGCGACGTCCCGCTGAACATGGAGTACAAGCTCGAGGTCTGGGACTCCCCCAACTCCGCGGGCATCATCATCGACGCCATCCGCGCGGCGAAGATCGCCAAGGACCGCGGCATCGGCGGCCCGATCATCTCGGCGTCGTCCTACCTCATGAAGTCGCCCCCGGTGCAGCTGCCGGACGACGAGGGCCGGCGCCGCGTCGAGGCTTTCATCCGCGGCGAGGAGTGAGCCGGTGACCGAGGTGCGAAGGCGCTCCGGCGCCTGAGCCTCGAGATCCCGCACCGCGCGCAGGGCGGTGACCCCGACCGGGGTCACCGCCCTTTCGCATGCCCGCAGAGACCCGTCTGGACCACCCCCACCGTCGGTTACCGGTGCGTAACCAGCCTGCGGGGCCGTCGTTGCGGGGGGCATTGCCGCCGCACGACCGTGCGGCGCTGACTCCCGAGGAACACACATGTCCCTTCGTCGATCGACGACCCTGCGGGCGGCCACCGCCACCACCGCCCTGGCCGCCGCGCTCCTCTCCGGCCTCGCGCCGTTGCCCACCGCCCAGGCGGCCGACCGCCCGGCAGTGCCTGCCTCCACGCTCGGCAAGCGCCTGGTCACCGTCCAGTTCGACCCGCAGTCGAAGACCCTCGCGCGCGGGTCGGCCTTCAAGGTCACCGGAACCGCGAGCACGGTGACCCAGGCCGTGGTCGGCCAGCCGGGCGAGGGGGTGGCCGCGTCCTTCACGCTGGCCGTCGCCGACGCCGACGGCAACGTGCTGGCCACCCAGGAGGTCACCGCCGCAGGCGACGGCTCGTTCGCGACGATGGTGCCGGGCTCGGTCACCCGCAAGCTCCCGGCGAGTGACCGACCGGTCAGCCTGGCGGTGCGCGCCCTCGACGCCTCCTACGGCGACCACGCCGCGGCGGATGCCGGCGCCGGGGGGATCACGATCGCCGCCGACGCCTTCGACCTGACCGTGGAGAACAGCTTCGTCTCCTCCGTCGGCTGGGTGAAGCCCGGCGAGTCCTACCCCTCCCGGATCATCCTCCGGAACCCACTGCTCACCCCGGTGACCGGCGCCGAGATCACCGTCACCGCCCCCCGTGGCACCTCGTTCGAGTCCGCGAGCGGTCCGGGCACCGCCTCGGTGTCGGCCCGTCGCGTGACGTGGTCCCCGGCCGCCGTCCCCGCCGGCGGCTCCTCGACCCTGGTCCTCCAGAGCGTGGCCGCGACCACCCGTGAGGAGCCCACGATCGTGTGGCGCGACCTCTCCACGACCGCCGTCCTCGAGACCGCCACCGGCAGCAGCACCGTCGTCAGCCACGGGCCCAAGGTGATCCCCCCGAGCGAGAGCTACGACAGCGCCCGCTACGGCGACCGGCCGTTCGCGGTCGTCCCGGTCAGCTACACCGACCGCGGCTACGCCGCCGGCCACGACGGCGGCAAGCTCGCGCGCAAGATCAACGACCCGGCCGTCGCCGGGTCGACGTTCAACCTCTTCCAGGAGATGTCGCTGGGGCAGCTCTTCCCGCAGGGCACCGTCCCCTCCGACGGGATCGCCACGGCCGACTTCGAGTCCTACGGCGGGGGCTTCGACTTCACGCACGTCCAGCCGGGGCAGACCTGCACCGGCGGCGCGACCTTCGCCGATGCACCGGTGCCGGCCCAGGACTCGCCGCTGTACCCCGAGCGCATCACGAACGGCGTCTACAACCTGCCCGGCAACACGGCCTACTACGGGGCGGACGCCAACGGCTCCGCCGTCGTCGGCGCGGTCGGAGGCGTCGCCGCGCTCCAGCAGATCGACAGCGGCTGCGGCCCCACCGGGAAGCTCGTCTACGACGCGGCGGCCATCGCCGACCCCGAGATCGACTACTCCGACTACGACACCGACAAGGACGGCGTCGTCGACTTCTTCATGGTCGTCTTCGCCGGCTGCGGCGGCAACGGCTCCTCCCAGCTCGGGGTGTGCACGGAAGAGCCGACCGACGCCGTGCCCTACGACAACGTGTGGCCGCACTCGTCGTCGCTGGAGTACTACTACACCGACCCCACGACCGGCCTTCCCGGGTTCACCACCGACGACCAGCTGAAGGACCTCGAGGGTCGGCCGCTGTGGTACACCGACGCGAGCCGCACCGACATGACCACGACGAACAAGGGCGACGCGCTCAAGGTTCTCGTCCGCGTGGGGCCGTACAACGTCAACCCGGAGACCGCGATCGACAAGGCGAGCGTGATCTCCCACGAGTACGGCCACTCGCTCGGCCTGCCCGACTTCTACTCGCTCGGCAGCCGTGACACCTACGGCGACTGGAACCTGATGGCGACCGACAAGTCGCAGAACATGGACGCCTACTCGCGCCAGGAGCTCGGCTGGGTGGTCCCCGAGGTCCTCGACGCCGGCACCTCGCGCATCGTCTCCGGGTTCGCGGACTCCAAGGAGGACACCGGCACCATCCGCTGGCAGACCCCCGACGGCACGCCCTACACCCTGAGGAACGGGGTGGACGGCCTGGTGCACAACAGCCAGATGTACGTCGCCAAGCTCCCCGGTCGGCAGCTGCTCGACCCGGCGGCGTTCGAGACCGGTGACAAGGCCACCGCCAAGCACGCGTGGTTCTCCGGCTCCGGCAACGACTTCGGCTGTGCGACCAACGGCGGCGGGCACAACCTCGACATCGCCATCCCCGGCCTGAAGGAGCTGCCCGCCGGCTCGACGCTGCGGCTCGACCTCAAGTCCATGTGGGACATCGAGTGGGACTACGACTACGGCTTCGTGCTGACGTCGGGCGACGGCGGCGAGACCTTCACGTCGCACCCCTCGCTCAACGACTACACGACGTCGAACGAGGGGGTCCCCGGCAACCCGAACCAGAACGCCTGCCAGGCCGCCTACGACAACGGCCTGACCGGGTCCAGCGGGAGCTACCAGGAGGGCACCACCGCCACCGACCGGGTCGGGCTGACCGACACGCCCGCCTCGGTGTTCCTGGCCGACAGCTACGACATCTCCGACCTGGTCGGCGCCGCCAGCCCGGTGCTGCGGTTCAGCTACTCCACCGACCCGGGCCTGGCCCGGCCGGGATGGTTCATCGACGACCTGAAGGTCACCGCGACCACCCCGAGCGGCCAGCGGATCCTGCTCGACACCGACCTCGAGGGCGAGGGTGGTCCGGACGACCCGCGCATCTTCAACGGTGGCTGCCGGCCGGACCTGCAGCAGGTGGGCTGCACGAAGGGCTGGAACTTCGTCAGCGCCGGCGACGAGGCGTCGTTCGACCACGCCTACTACCTCGAGATGCGGGACCGGTCGGGCTTCGACCTCGACGGACGCGGCGAGATCGACCGTGACCCGATCGACTTCGAGCCGGGCCTCTACCTCGCCTACACCGACGAGGCGCACGGCTACGGCAACGCCGGCACGGACAGCCCCCCGGCCCAGTCGCCGCTCGACGCCACCCCGGCGCCCGGCGACGACACCCCGGACCTCAGCGACGCGGCCTTCACGGCGGCGGCGGCCCGGGCGACGTACTCCGACAGCGGACGCGGGCACACCGACAACTACAGCGACCCGCGGAACACCGAGAAGGACCCGCGGTACGAGGACGAGCCGAACCCGTGGCGCTTCCGCTACGACTGCCTCTCGTTCAAGGTCCTCTCCATGAGCGGCAACGACCTCGGCCCCGAGGCCTCGGACGGCAACCTCACCGGACGGGTCCAGTTCCTGATGGGCGCCGGCTGCGGCGAGTTCGACTACGGCTACACCCCGGCACCCGACCAGGAGCCGGAGCAGCCGCCGGCCAACACCGCCCCGCGGGCGGCCGCGACGGCGACGCCGCAGACCGCCGTTGCCGGAGAGTCGGTCAGGCTCAGCGCGACCGGGAGCACGGACGCCGAGACGCCCGGCAACCTGGACTACAGCTGGGACTTCGACGACGGCGGCAGCACCAAGGACGCCGCCGGCGCCGTGGCCAGGGCGGTGTACGACGCACCCGGCACCTACGACGTCACCGTCACGGTGACCGACCCCCAGGGCCTGACCGACACGGCCACCACCCGGGTGACCGTCACCGGTGGCGGGGCGGGCAGCGTGGGCAGCACCCCGGAGGCGCTCGCTTCGGTGCTTCCCGCGGAGCCGTTCACCACCACCGAGGTGCTGCTCAGCGGCGAGGGGTCGAGCGACGCCGAGACGGCGGAGGCCGATCTCGTCTACGAGTGGGACCTCGGCGACGGCGGCAGCCCCGTCGACGCCACCGGTCGCGAGGTCCGGACCATCTTCAGCGAGCCGGGCCATCGCATCGTGAAGCTCACCGTCACCGACGGGGACGGGAACTCCGACACCGACCGGATGCGGATCCTCGTCCGTGAGCGCACGTCGTGCGCTTCGAGCGCGGTGGAGCGCCGGGGCCGCTGGCGCACCCTGGACTCCGACGAGGCGGCCGACGGCACCTACTGCGACAACGGCGGCAGGGGCACGGGACGAGACGTCATGGTCTTCTCGTTCACCGGGCCGAGCCTGGTGGTGGGCCACGGTCGCTCGGACACGGGCGGCCGCGCCAAGGTCGTCGTCGACGGAGAGCGGGTCGGCTCCCTGTCCTTCCGCCGCCGTCAGGCCGGAATGAGCCTTGGGCGTGAGCAGCAGTTCGACGGGCTCGGCGCGGGCGAGCACACCGTCCGGATCGTCGTGAAGAGGGGCTCGGCCTTCATCGAGGGGTTCATCACTCGGGGTTGACCCGGGTCCCACCAGAACGGCTGACCCGCCCGGGTTGACTCGGGCGGGTCAGTTGTTCGCGGGGGCGTCGGCGCCGCAGCGCGGGGCTCAGGCCTCGGCCTCGGCCTTGATGCCCTCGAGGGTGCGGCGCATCCCCTCCAGCAGCTCGGAGCGGAACTGCTCCTGGCCGCCGAGCACCGTCTTGGTGAGCTTGATGGAGATGTCGGAGATGCCCTGCGGGGTCTCCCGGCGCTGGGTGACCTTCGTGCCGGTGGCGGTGGGCTCGAGCTCGAAGGACCAGATCGTCTTGTTGTCCTTGACCCGGAAGGCGAAGTCGCGGTGCGGCTCGAAGCGCACCACCTTGGCGCGGGTCGGCCAGAAGAGCGGGCCGCGACGGTTGATGTTGAAGGTGCGGGTGCCGAGCTGGACCGGGCCCTTCACGAAGGTGCGCACCACCTGCGGGCTCCACGCCGCCATTCGCGGCAGGTCGGTCACGAGTGCCCACACCTGGGCGGGCGCAGCGGTGATCTCGATCGACTGCTCGAGCTGGTCGGCGGCGGGGGACGAGGGGGACGCAGTCATGCGGGCTCCTGGGTTCGGGGTCGCGCGAACCATACTGGCGGTACGACGAGCGCCCCTATGACGCAGGCCACAGGGCCGCGGCCCTCAGACCTGCCGGGACTCCCACCAGGCGAGCAGCTCGCGCCGGGCCTCGTCCTCACCGAGCGGGCCACGGTCCATCCGCAGCTCGAGCAGGAACTTGTAGGCGTCGCCGACCTCGCGGCCGGGGGCGATGCCCAGGATCTGCATGATCTGGTTGCCGTCGAGGTCGGGCCGGATGGAGGCGAGCTCCTCCTCCTCGGAGAGCCGGGCGATCCGCTCCTCCAGCTCGTCGTACGTGCGGCGCAGCCGGGCCGCCTTGCGGCGGTTGCGGGTGGTGCAGTCGGCGCGGGTGAGCACGTGCAGCCGCTCGAGCTGGTCGCCGGCGTCGCGGACGTACCGGCGCACGGCGCTGTCGGTCCACTCCCCGTCGCCGTAGCCGTGGAACCGCAGGTGCAGCTCGACCAGCTTCGAGACCGCCTCGGTCTCGTCGTTGGAGAAGCGCAGCGCCTTCATCCGCTTGCGGGTCATCTTGGCGCCGACCACGTCGTGGTGGTGGAAGGTCACGGTGCCGTCGCCCTGGAAGCGGCGGGTGCGCGGCTTGCCGACGTCGTGCATCAGCGCCGCGAAGCGGGAGACGAAGTCGGGGCGGGCCATCCCGTCGGGACCGGCAGCAGCGTCGGGACCGGCCAGCCGGTCCTCGAGGTCGATCGCCTGCTCGAGCACCGTCAGGGTGTGCTCGTAGACGTCCTTGTGGCGGTGGTGCTCGTCGCGCTCGAGCGCCAGCGCCGGCAGCTCCGGCAGCACATGGTCGGCGAGACCGGTCTCGACGAGCAGCGCGAGGCCGCGGCGGGGGTGCGGCGCGCACACCAGCTTGACCAGCTCGTCACGGACCCGCTCCGCCGAGATGATCTCGATCCGGTCGGCCATCGCGGTCATCGCGGCGACCACCTCGGGCGCCACGGTGAAATCCAGCTGGGCCGCGAACCGCGCGGCCCGCATCATCCGGAGCGGGTCGTCGGAGAAGGAGTCCTCCGGACGGCCGGGCGTGCGCAGCACCCGGTGGGCGAGGTCGACCACCCCGCCGTACGGGTCCTGGATCTCGCGGCCGGGGAGGGACACCGCCATCGCGTTCACCGTGAAGTCGCGGCGGCCGAGGTCGCCGACCAGGCTGTCGCCGTAGTCGACCTCGGGCTTCCGGGAGGACGGGTCGTAGGTCTCCGACCGGTACGTCGTGATCTCGACCTGCCACTCGCCGCGGCGGCATCCGATGGTGCCGAAGTCGCGTCCGATGTCCCAGATCGCGTCCGCCCAGCCCTTCAGCAGCTTCTCGGTCTGCTCGGGGCGCGCGGAGGTGGTGAGGTCGAGGTCGTTGTGGTGCCGGCCCAGCATCGCGTCGCGCACCGGGCCGCCGACGAGGGCCAGCTCGTGGCCCGCCTCGGAGAACCGCCGGCCGAGCTCGTCGATGACGGGCGAGATGCGGTCGAGCTCCTCGGCGACCGACCGCTGCACCTCGACGATGCGGAGCGGGGGCTGGGCGGCGTCGGACACGGCGGACCACTCTATCGCCCGTGGCGACGGCTAGAGTCGTCGCCGTGCTCCGCCCCCGTTCGCTGCTGCCTGCCGTCGTGGCGGCAGTCGCGTCGGCGGCCACGGTGACACCCCTGCTGCCGGTGGTGCCGGCGGCCGCGGCGGCTCCCGGCCAGGCAGCCCACACAGCCCAGGCAGCCCAGGCAGCCCGGCGCTCGACGCACGTCGACGCGCTCGGCGTCACCATCGACGACCTCACGCCGTCGACCCTGCCTCGGCGCGGGCCGGTCCGGGTGCTCGGCTCGGTGACCAACCGCTCCGACGAGACCTGGCAGGCGGTCAACCTCCACGTCTTCGTCGGCGACACCCCCATCAGCTCCAGTGCCGACCTCGCCCAGCAGTCCGCGCTGCCGGCCGAGGAGTACGTCGGCGGCCGGATCACCGAGCCCGGCACCTTCGACAACGTGGGCGACCTCGCCCCCGGGGAGACCGCGCAGTACGCCATCCGCGTGCCCCGCGCCGCCATCGGCGCCACCGAGCCGGGTGTCTACTGGTTCGGGGTGCACGCCCTGGGTGAGTCGCCGCAGGGCCGTGACGACGTCGCGGACGGCCGCGCCCGCACCTTCCTTCCCCTGGTCACCGACACGGCCGCCGGTGGCGACCGTGTGGACACCGCCCTCGTCATCCCCGTCCGCCGCGAGCTGCGGCACCGCGCGGACGGCAGCATCGCCGGCGTCCGGGGCTGGACGCGCGACCTCGAGGACGGCCCGCTGCGCACCCTGGTGGACCTCGGCGCCTCGGCCGGGTCCCGACCGGTCACCTGGCTGGTTGACCCGGCGGTGCCGGACGCGGTGCGGGCCCTCGTCGCCGGCAACCCGCCGCGCTCGCTCGCCGACACCCTCGCCCGCGGGGGCCGCGGCGGCGGTGGGGCCGGCGACAGCGACCCGGAGGCCGACCCGCAGGAGACGCCGGTCCCCACCGACGACGAGCTCGAGCCCACGCCGGCGACCGAGCCGGGCGAGGCTTGGCTCGACCGGCTCCGGGCGGTGCTCGGCGACCGGCAGGTGCTGCGGCTCCCCTACGCCGACCTCGACGTGTCGGCGGCCGTCCGCCACGACCCCGACACCTACGCCGTGGCCCGCCGCCTGAAGGGTCGCGAGCTGACCGCCTGGGAGGTTCCCACCCGGCCGGCGGTGACCTCGCCGAGCGGCTTCGTGAGCCCCGAGGCGCTCGCGGCACTCCCCGAGCAGACCACCGTGCTGCTGACCGACCGGATGCTGCAGCCCTCCGGGGGGGCGGCCGAGGGCGAGGACTCCGAGGGCGACGCCGAAGTCCAGCCGGAGGGCGACACCGCGGCCGGGCCCGCCCCCGCGCTCGCCGAGGTCGACGGGCGCGAGGTCGTCGTGACGTCCTCGGGCGCGGCCGCCGGTGGTCCCGGGCCGGGCGACCGGCGCTCGATGGTCGCGATGCGCCAGAAGATCCTGGCGGAGGCAGCGCTCCGGCTCACCGGCGAGGCCGCGGAGCCGCTGGTGGTCGTGCTGCCGCAGGGCTGGGCCCCCACCAGCACGGCCGGCTTCTTCGAGGGCCTCGACACCGACTGGCTGCGGCTCACCGGCCTGCGGACGGCCACCCGCGGCGCGACCCCGGAGCCGGTCGCCGCCGAGGGCCTCACCTACCCGCGCAGCCAGAACCGCCGTGCCCTCGACGGCACCACCTTCGCCACCGCCCGCTCCCTCGTCGAGGCGGGCGAGACCCTGCAGAACGTGCTGCTGCGCAACGACGAGGTCGCCCGCGCCGTCCGCGAGGAGGCGCTCGGCGTCCTCTCCTACTCCAGCCGCCGCCGCGAGGCCTCGGCCCGGTCCGAGGCGGTCCGGTCGCGCGGCTGGATCCTCGACCAGCTCGGCTCGGTCACCGTCCAGGCACCGCGCGCCGTGACCCTGTCCTCCAGCACCGGCCGGTTCTCGGCGGTGATCAGCAACGACCTCGACCAGGCGGTGACGGTCCGGGTCCGGGCCCTCTCGGACCGGCCGATCCAGATCGAGGGACCGGCCGAGATCGAGATCGGGCCCGACAGCCGCACCTCGGTGCTGCTCGAGGCCACCACCGGCCGGCTCGGCGTCCACAACGTGCAGCTGGTCGTCACCGACCTCGACGGCACGCCTCTCGGCTCGAGCGACGCGCTGCCCATCCGCTCCGCCCAGGTCAGCCGCGTCATCTGGCTGATCCTCGGCACGGGCGTCGCGCTGCTCTTCGGGGCGATCGGCGTCCGGCTGGTACGACGCGTCCGGACCGCGCGCGCGGAGCGCCGTACGGAGGGGGGCACCGCGTGAGCGAGCCGCAGGTCAGCAGCGGCGACTCGCGGCTGCTCTCCGCCAGCGCCGTCATGGCCGCCGGCACCGTGGTGTCGCGCATGAGCGGCTTCGTCCGCTCCGCCCTGCTCGTCGCCGCCTTGGGCGGAGCGCTGCACGCCGACCTGTTCAACATCGGCAACACGATCCCGAACATGCTCTACATCCTGCTGGCGGGCGGCGTCTTCAACGCCGTCCTCGTGCCCCAGCTGGTGCGGGCCATGAAGAACGACCCGGACGGCGGTGAGGCGTACACCAACCGCATCGTCACCCTGGCCGCGCTCTTCCTCGGGACGGTCACGGTGCTCCTCGTGGTGGCGGCGCCGTGGGTGATGCAGCTCTACCTCGGCCAGGAGTACGACCAGCCGGAGCTGGCGGCGCAGCGGGAGTCGGTCATCGACTTCGCGCGCTACTGCCTGCCGCAGGTGTTCTTCTACGGGATGTTCGTGCTGGTCGGGCAGATCCTGAACTCGCGTGGCCGCTTCGGCCCGATGATGTGGGCGCCGATCGCCAACAACGTGCTGGCCATCGGCGGCCTCGTCGCCTACCTGTTCGTGTTCGGGCCGGTGGCCGAGGACCGGCTCGACAGCGCCTACACCGCCGGCCAGGAGGCGCTGCTCGGCCTCACCGCGACGGCGGGCATCGTGGCGCAGCTGCTGATCCTGCTGCCCTACCTCGGCGCCGCCGGGTTCCACTACCGCCCGCGCTTCGACTTCCGCCGCACCGGGCTCGGCCACACGCTGCGGCTCGGCGTGTGGACCGTGCTCTTCGTCATCGTCAACCAGATCGCCTACACCGTCGTGGTGCGGCTGGCGTCGAGCGGAGCCGCCGGCGAGGACGGCACCGGCTACACCGTCTACGCATTCACCTTCCTGATCGTGATGGTGCCGCACTCGATCGTGACCGTCTCCCTCGCGACCGCGATCCTGCCCACGCTCAGCGACCGCGCCGCCGAGGGGGACCTGCCCGAGCTCGGCCGGACCCTCGGGGTCGCGATGCGCAGCGCGCTGGCGGTCATCGTGCCGTTCGCGCTGCTGCTCCCCCTCGTGGCAAGGGACGTCTCGCAGGTCATCTGGGGCTGGGGAGCCGGCAGCGAGACCTTCGCGGTCTTCGCCCCGTCGCTGGCGCTCTTCGGCGCCGGCCTGGTCTTCTTCACCGTCCACTACCTGACCCTGCGCGGGTTCTACGCCCTCGAGCAGACCCGCACGGTGTTCCTGGTCCAGTGCGCCATCGCCGCCACCAACATCGCGGCGGCGGTGCTGCTCACCCGGAACGTCTCGCCCGAGCACACCGCGCCCGCCCTGGTGGCCGCCTACGGCACGTCGTACGCCGTGGGCTCGGTGCTCTCCTTCGTGGTGCTGCGCCGCACCGTCGGTGAACTGCAGGTGCCGCGGCTCGTGCGCTTCCTGGGCCGGCTGCTCGTCGCAGCCGGGGTCGGCGCGCTGGCCGCCGCGCTGGTGGCCGCGGGACTGCGGGAGCTGCTCCCCGACCCGGCGCTGCCGGTGGCCGGCCTGCGGGCGGTCGCGGTCGGTCTCGTCCACGTCGTCGTCTTCGTCGCCCTCGCCAGGCTGGTCCGGCTGACGGAGGTCGGCGACATGGTGGCGACGATCACGCGCCGCCTGCCGGTCCGGCGGCGGGCCTGACCCCCCTACGATCGGCCTACGATGAGGGGGAGGTGGCACGCAGCCCCCTCACCCGTGAACCCCGGAAGGAGAGCTCGTCCCCGTGCCGCACTCGATCCGCCCGGGTGACGTCCTCGCCGACCGCTACCTCCTCGTCGACCTGCTCAGCGAGACCGGGAACGGCCGCTTCTGGCGGGCCCACGACCGCACGCTCGAGCGTCACGTCGCCGTCCACGTGGTCTCCACCGAGGACTCCCACGCGACTGCGCTGATGGACGCGGCGCGCCGGTCGGCGACCGTGCCGGACCGGCGGATCCTGCGCGTCCTCGACGTCGACCAGCGCAACGGCCTCTGCTACGTCGTCAACGAGTGGGGCTCCGGCACCTCCCTCGACAACCTGGTGGCGCAGGAGGGTCCGCTCCAGGCCCGCCGCGCGGCGTGGATGGTCTCCGAGGTGGCCGCCTGCCTCGCCGTCGCCCACGACGCCGGCGTCGCCCACGGCCGACTCGTCCCGGAGAACGTCCTCGTCGACGAGAGCGGCTCGCTGCGGGTCATCGGCTTCTGCGTCGACGCAGCTCTGCTGGGCCTGCCGCCCGGCCGCGTCTCGAGCGACCTCACCGACCTGGGCGCGCTCCTCTACTTCCTCATGACCGGCCGTTGGGGTGGGGTCTCCCGGTCCGCGGTCCCCGAGGCGCCTCAGGAGGCGGGCCGGGTGCTGCGTCCCCGCCAGGTCAAGGCCGGGGTGCCCCGCGTCCTCGACACCCTGTGCGACCAGCTGATCAACCCGTGGTCCGGCGTCCAGGTGGACGGCGAGGAGCACGACGCCGCCGGCGTCGCCGCCGCGCTGCGCGACTTTGTGGGCGACCCGACCGGCATGGCGGCGGCCGAGGCCGCGGCGGGCCGGCGCCGCTCCGCCGGTGCGACCCAGGTCCTCCCCACTGTCGGACCGCCGACCTCGGCCCCCCGTCCCGCGCCGCGGCCGACTCGGCCCACCCCGCCGGCAGTCCCGCCCGTCGCCCCGCCGGAGGTGTTCGGCGAGCCGGCCGAGGACGCCGACGACCGGACCGCCACCGCGGAGGACGCCGCCACGCCGCCGCCGTCGACGGAGCTGCCCACCCAGGCCGGCATGCCCGTCTTCGACGACGAGAACGACGAGGTGTCGTGGCTCGCGGCCCGGGCGGAGACGCCCCCGCCACCCCCGCCGTTCGAGGACCCGCCGGAGCGGCCGCTCTTCGCCCCCGAGCCGCCGGACGGCCAACCGGTGCGCCGCCCCCGGCCGCGCACGGCTGCGGCCACCGCGCCGGACTACTGGCCGTGGGAGGCGCACACCGGGACCGGCACCGGCACCGGCAGCGGCGTGATCCCCGTCGCCGACGACGAGGAGGAGGGCAACGACACCGTCCCCGGCCGCAGCTGGCTGCGGCTGGCCGCGGTCATCGGCCTCAGCACGGTCCTGCTGATCGCCGTGGTCGTCGCGTTCAACCTCGGTCGCGGCCGGTCCCCGCTCGGCACCGAGCCCGCCGAGGACCCGTCGGCCGCCACGCCGTCGGCCACCCCCGAACGACTGTCGCCCGTCGCGGCGGCCGGAGCGGACGACCTCGACCCGCAGGGCGACCCGCCCGAGGAGAACCCCGAGCTCGCACCGCTGGTCGTCGACGGTGACCCGGCGACCGCGTGGCGCACGATGACCTACCAGCAGAACTTCGGCCCCGGCGGGCTGAAGACCGGCGTCGGACTCACCATCGACCTCGGCGAGAGCGCCGACGTCGGCGCCGTCGACGTCACGTTCGTCGGGGCCCCGACCTCCTTCTCGGTCTACGTCACCGACGAGGCGCCGTCGGCGGTCGCCGGCCTGACCGCGGCCGGCAGCACCACCGCCGACGGGCCCCGCGGACGGGTAGAGCTCGACGAGCCCGCCACCGGCCGGTACGTCGTGGTGTGGCTGACGTCGATCCCGGCCGTCGACGGCGGCTTCCGCGGTGAGGTCGCCGAGGTCGTGGTCCGGGGATGAGCGTGCTCCGGTGAGCGTCACGCCCGACGACCGGTCGGACGCCGAGCTGCTCGCCGCCCACGTCCGTGGCGAGGCCGAGGCCTTCGGGACGCTGTTCGCGCGGCACCGGGACCGGCTGTGGGCGGTGGCGCTGCGCACCACCGGCAACCCGGACGACGCCGCCGACGGCCTGCAGGACGGCATGGTCGCGGCGTACCGCCGGGCTGGCTCCTTCCGCGGCGACGCTGCGGTGACGACGTGGCTGCACCGGGTCGTGGTGAACGCCTGCCTCGACCGGATCCGCGCCGCGAAGGTGCGGCGTGCCGAGCCGCTGCCCGACGACCCCGACGGCTCCGGTCCCGCGACGACCACCTGGAGCAGCCCGCCGCTCGACCCCGCCGCCGAGGCCGAGGCCGGCGAGCGGCGTGCCGAGGTGCTGCGGGCCCTGGCGACGCTGCCTCCGGAGCAGCGCGCGGCGCTGGTCCTCGTCGACATGGAGGGCTACCCCGTCGCGGAGGCCGCGGCGATGCTCGACTGCGCCGTGGGCACGGTCAAGTCGCGGTGCTCGCGAGGCCGAGTCCGGCTGGCGGAGCTGCTCCGCTTCCCCGGAGACGAGGGCCGCGACGAGGGCCGCGACGAGGGCCGCGACGAGGGGCGTGACGGGGGCCGTGACGGGGGCCACCCGCCCGGCGGGAACCCCCCCGAGCCGCCGCCCGTCCCATCCACGACCGAGCCGAGGAGGTGAGCTCCGTGACCGACCAGAGCACGCCCGACCCCGAGGGCCTGTCCGCCCGCGACGCGGAGGTGCGCCGCCTGCTGGCCGACGCCCGTCACGGCGAGCCGGTGCCCGCCGAGGTGGCCGACCGCCTCGACCGGGTGCTCGACGACCTGGCCGCCGAGCCGGCCCGCGAGGCCACGGTCACCCAGCTGGCCACGCGGCGCCGCCGCGCGGCCGGGCTGCTGGTCGCCGCGGCCGCGGCGATCGTCGTGGGGATCGGCGTCGCCCAGGTGGTGCAGCCGGACGCCGACCAGGCCGCCACCACCGCGGACGCGGGCGCCACCGCGCTGTCGGAGTCGTCCGAGGAGCCCGGGGCCGCCGCGGAGTCGGCCCCGCAGGAGGACTCGGCGGGTGGCGCCGCGGAGGCGCCGGAGGGCGACTCCGAGCTCTCCGCGGAGTCGCTGGCGGAGCCGCTGGTCCGGATCAGCCCGGAGGCCTTCGCCGAGGGCGCACGCCGGGCCCGTGCCATCGCCCGCCGGCAGCCCGCGTCCGAGCTCGAGCGCGGCAGCGGGCCGTACGCCGCCGTCGAGGGCTGCGAGACCTCCGACTGGGGCCGGGGCACCCGGCTCGCCGTCGAGTACGGCCCGGCCCCGGCGGTGCTGGTCCTGCGCGAGCCGACTGGCGACAGCCAGGTCGCCGACCTGTTCCTGTGCGGCGAGGAGAAGCCGCTGCGGTCGGTGACGCTGCCCACGCGCTGACAGGGCGCGTCGGCGGCGCGGGAATGTTGCTCGCCTACGATCGGTTCCACTCACGTCCCCGATCTCAGGAGCACTGCTTCCATGTCCGCACCGCGCAACGTCATCATCATCGGCTCCGGGCCGGCCGGCTACACGGCCGCCGTGTACGCCGCCCGCGCGTCGCTGCACCCGCTCGTCTTCGAGGGATCCGTGACCGCCGGCGGTGCGCTGATGAACACCACCGAGGTGGAGAACTTCCCCGGCTTCCGCGACGGCATCATGGGCCCCGCGCTCATGGACGAGATGCGCGCGCAGGCCGAGCGCTTCGGCGCCGAGCTGGTCGCCGACGACGTCGTCGAGGTCGACCTGAAGGGCGACGTGAAGGTCGTGAGGACGGCCACCGACAGCTACGAGGCGCGGGCCGTGATCCTCGCGACCGGCTCCGGCTACCGCAAGCTCGGCCTCCCCCGCGAGGAGGAGCTGTCGGGCCGCGGCGTCTCCTGGTGCGCCACCTGCGACGGCTTCTTCTTCCGCGACCAGCACATCGCGGTCGTGGGCGGCGGAGACTCCGCCATCGAGGAGGCGACCTTCCTGACCCGGTTCGGCTCCAAGGTGACGCTCATCCACCGCCGCGACGAGCTCCGCGCCTCCAAGATCATGCAGGAGCGCGCCTTTGCCGACCCGAAGCTGGAGATCCTCTGGAACTCCGAGGTCGCCGAGATCAAGGGCGAGGAGCGCCTCGAGGGCGTCGTCCTGCGCGACACCGTCACCGGCGAGACGAAGCCGCTCGACGCGACCGGGCTCTTCATCGCCATCGGCCACGACCCGCGCTCGGAGCTGCTCCACGGCCAGGTGGACCTCGACGAGAACGGCTACGTGCTCGTCGAGCACCCCTCGACCGCGACCAACCTGCCCGGCGTCTTCGCCTCCGGCGACCTGGTCGACCACCACTACCGGCAGGCCATCACCGCCGCCGGCACGGGGTGCGCGGCCGCGCTCGACGCCGAGCGCTACCTCGCCGACCTCGACCACACCTCCGCCAGCACCGACGAGGCGCAGGAGGCCGTCGCCTCCGAGCCCGTCACCGAGACCGTCCAGACCGCAGGCCTGTGAGCTCCCGGTGACCGCCCCCGGGCACGGAACATCCGTCCCCGGCATGGTGTTCACTTCTCTGCAGGCCGCACCCAACGAAAGGTAGATCCGTGGCGAACATCGCAGCCGTGACCGACTCCGACTTCGAGACCCAGGTGCTCAAGTCGGACAAGCCCGTCCTCGTCGACTTCTGGGCCGAGTGGTGCGGTCCGTGCCGTCAGGTGGCGCCGATCCTCGACGAGCTCGCCTCCGACCACGGCGAGAAGATCACCTTCCTGAAGATGAACGTCGACGAGAACCCCGTGACCCCCTCGTCCTACCGGGTCACCGGCATCCCGACCATCAACGTCTACCAGAACGGCGAGGTCGTGAAGTCGATCGTCGGCGCCCGACCGAAGGCCGCGCTGCTCAACGAGCTCTCCGAGTTCATCTGAGCCCAGATCACCTGAGCCCAGATCACCTGAGCCCAGCGCCCGAGCGCACCCCGCGCCCCCGAGCCGTCCGAAGCACCCGCGACGCCTCGGGGGCGCGGCCCGTCTCGGGGGTGGGCCGCACCGCGCCGACGAGACGGTCCCAGGCCGCCTCGATGTCGCTGCGCCAGGTCAGGGCGTTCCGCAGGTCCATGCGCATCCGCGGCGTCTGCCCGTGCTCCCGTTGCACGTGAAACCCCACGGCCTCGAGGAACCCGGCCGGCAGGACGCACTCACGGCGGCCCCGGACGTCGCCGAAGGCCTCCACGGCCCGGACCCGGCGGTGCACCAGGTCCCGCGCCATCCGATGCACCAGCAGCTTTCCCAGCCCGCCCCCGCTGGCCGCCGGCACCACGCGCACCGTGGTCAGCAGCACGGCGTCCGACGAGACCGGGGCGGTCGGGAAGGCCGCCGCGCCGGGGACGAACGCCGCCGGCGCGTAGACGGCGTACCCGACGGGCACCCCGTGCACCAGGACGGCGTGGCCGCAGTCGCCCCACTCCCGCTGCACGTCCGCGAGCCACTCGGCCTTGTCGGCGGCCGGGTCGACCGACCGCGACCGGCTGACCGGATCCCGCTCCCAGAACAGGCAGGGACCGCCGCACGGCGCGTCGACCGCCGCCAGGTGCGCCGGCTCCAGCCGGACGATGCTGCGGGTCATCGGTGCTGAACCTCCAGGACCCATCCTAGGCAGCCGACGGACGCCTCGCCCGGACCTCGGGCGAGCCTGCGAGGATGTCGTCGTGCGCCAGATCCGTCAGAGCAAGAAGCTGCAGCACGTCCGGTACGACGTCCGGGGGCCGATCCTGACCGAGGCCCACCGGCTGGAGGCCGAGGGCCACCGGATCCTCAAGCTCAACATCGGCAACCCCGCCCCCTTCGGCTTCGAGGCCCCGGAGGCGATCGTCGCCGACATGGTGCACCACCTGCCGGAGGCCCAGGGCTACAGCGACTCGCAGGGCATCTACCCCGCGCGCACGGCCGTGGCCCAGTACTACCAGGAACGGGGGCTGCGGGACGTCGCCGTCGAGGACGTCTTCATCGGCAACGGCGTCTCCGAGCTCATCTCGATGGTGCTCCAGGCCTTCGTCGACGACGGCAACGAGATCCTCGTGCCCGCGCCGGACTACCCGCTCTGGACCGGCGCGGTCACGCTCTCGGGGGGCATCCCGGTGCACTACGAGTGCGACGAGAGCAACGACTGGAACCCCGACCTCGACGACATCGAGTCCAAGATCACCGAGAACACCCATGCGCTGGTGATCATCAACCCCAACAACCCCACGGGCGCCGTCTACAGCGAGGCGACCGTCAAGGGGCTCGTCGACATCGCACGGCGTCACCAGCTCGTCGTCTTCGCCGACGAGATCTACGAGAAGATCCTGTTCGACGGCGCCGTCCACCACCACGCCGCCACCGCCGCCGGCAGCGACGTCCTCTGCCTGACCTTCAGCGGCCTCTCGAAGAGCTACCGGGTCTGCGGGTACCGCGCGGGCTGGGTCATGATCTCGGGCCCCAAGGAGGTCGCCACCGACTTCATCGAGGGTCTCACCCTCATCGCCAACATGCGGATGTGCGCCAACGTGCCGGCCCAGCACGCGATCCAGACGGCCCTCGGGGGCTACCAGTCGATCGAGGAGCTGATCGTCCCCGGCGGCCGCTTCTACGAGCAGGCCATGCTCGCCGACCGGCTGCTCAACGAGATCCCGGGCGTCAGCTCGGTGCGGCCCCGCGGCGCGCTCTACTGCTTCCCCCGTCTCGACCCGGACGTCTACCCCATCGAGGACGACGAGTCGTTCGTCCTCGACCTGCTCCGGGCCAAGAAGATCCTCGTCACCCACGGGACCGGCTTCAACTGGCCGCGACCCGACCACTTCCGCCTCGTCACGCTGCCCGACGTCACGGTGCTGGAGGAGGCGATCCACCGGATCTCCGACTTCCTCGCCGGTCGGCGCTGACCCGCCCCGAAGGAACGACCGCCATGCGTGACCTGACCTATCCCCCGATCATCGTCCTCGCCAAGACGGCGTTCCGGCTGCTGGGCCAGCGGATCGACCTCCAGGGTGCCGACCACGTCCCCCGCGACGGCGGCGTGCTGCTCGCCGTGAACCACATCGGCTACGTCGACTTCGTCTACGGCGGCCTCGCGGCCAACCCGTCCGGTCGCAAGGTGCGCTTCATGGCCAAGCGCGAGCTCTTCGACCACAAGTGGACCGGGCCGCTGATGCGGTCGCTGCACCACATCGAGGTCGACCGCGGCGACGGCGTGGCGTCGTACCGGACGGCGGTGGACTACCTCCGGGCGGGCGAGGCCGTCGGCATCTTCCCCGAGGCCACCATCTCCCGGGCCTTCGAGCTCAAGGAGTTCAAGACCGGGGCGGTGCGCATCGCCGCCGAGGCCGGGGTGCCCATCGTCCCCGTGATCCTCTGGGGGACCCAGCGGATGATGACCAAGGACCACCCGCGCGACTTCAGCCGCGGCAAGACGATCCTGATCCGTGCCGGCGAGCCGATCCACCCGACCGGCCAGGACCCGGTCGCGGAGACGGCCGAGCTGCACCGGGCGATGGCCGGCATGCTGGACGACGCCATCGCGGCCTACCCCGCCGACGAGCAGCCCCCTGGTTGCTGGTGGCTGCCGGCCCGGCACGGGGGCACCGCCCCCACGCTGGAGGAGGCGGCGCGGCTCGACGCCGAGGAGAAGCGAGCGCGGGCGGCCCGTCGTGCCGCCCGCGGCAACCCGTCCGGCTGACCGCGGGACTACAGTCGCCAGATCGTCAGAACGACATGTCGTCTAGTTGACTTGTCGCTTTGTCGACAAAGAGACGCCTGGGTTCAGATCGGGCGGTCGCTGCGGTTGCGCGGGTCCATGACGTCGACGATCCGCTGCAGGTCCTCCATCGAGGCGAACTCGACCGTGATCTTGCCCTTGCTCTTGCCGAGGTCCACCTTGACCCGCGTCTCGAGCCGGTCCGACAGCCGGTCGGCGAGATCGACGAGGCCCGGGGCGGTGGGCCTGCGGCGCACCTGGCGCTCGGGCGCGCGGCCTGTGTCGCCCAGCGCCACGATCTCCTCGAGCCCGCGGACACTGATGCCCTCGGCGACGACCCGCTGCGCGAGGCGGTCCTGCAGGTCGGGGTCCTCGACCGCGAGCAGCGCGCGGGCGTGCCCCGCGGACAGGACGCCGGCCGCGACCCGGCGCTGGACGGCCGGCGAGAGCCGGAGCAACCGGAGCGTGTTGCTGATCTGCGGCCGGGAACGCCCGATCCGGCTGGCCAGCTCCTCGTGGGTGCAGCCGAAGTCCTCGAGCAGCTGGGAGTAGGCGGCCGCCTCCTCCAGCGGGTTCAGCTGCGAGCGGTGCAGGTTCTCCAGCAGCGCGTCGCGCAGCATGGCGTCGTCCCCGGTGTCCCGGACGATCGCGGGGATGGTGTCGAGACCCGCCTCCTGGGTGGCACGCCACCGGCGCTCGCCCATGACGAGCTCGTAGGAGTCCTGCCCCGTCCGCCGGACCACGACCGGCTGGAGCAGCCCGATCTCCTTGATCGAGTGGACCAGCTCCGCCATCGCCTCCTCGTCGAAGACCTGGCGTGGCTGGGCGGCGTTCGGACGGATCTGCCCAACCGGAAGCTCGGCGAACCAGGCCCCGTCGACCGGGACAGGGGCAGCACCCTCAGCCCCTTGGGCGGTCGCCTCGACCGGGGCGGACAGGCTGGCCCCGTCGACCGGCGCCGCGACCGCAGCGGCCGGGACCGTTGCCTCCGCGGGCTCCTCACCGGCGGGCGGTGCCGTGGGGATCAGGGAGCCGAGTCCGCGGCCGAGGCCACGACGCTGCGTCTTCTGGGTCGAGGTGTTCACGCGGGCGCTCCCTTGGTGGCGATCTCACGGGCGGCTTCGAGGTAGCAGAGCGCACCCGGCGACCCCGGATCGTAGGTCATCACCGTCTGGGCGTACGACGGCGCCTCCGAGACCCGGACGGACCTCGGGATCGTGGTCTTCAGGACCTGGTCACCGAAGTGCTCGCGCACCTCGTCCGCGACGCCCGAGGCGAGCCGCGTGCGGGCGTCGTACATCGTGACCAGGATCGTGGAGACCTCGAGCCGCGGGTTGAGGTGCTTGCGGACCATCTCCACGGTCTCGAGCAGCTGGCCGAGCCCCTCGAGTGCGTAGTACTCGGCCTGGATCGGGATCAGCATCTCCGCTCCCGCCACCAGGGCGTTCAGCGTGAGCAGACCGAGAGACGGCGGGCAGTCGACGAAGACGTAGTCGTACCGGTCGTCGCCGACCTCCGCCGCGGTCCCGACCGCGGGATGGGCGGCGATCGCCTTGAGAAGCCGGCTCTCCCGAGCCACGACACTCACGAGCTCGATCTCGGCACCCGCGAGGTCGATCGTGGCCGGCACGACGTCGAGCCCCTCCACGTCCGGGCACGGGCTGACGACGTCGGTGAGCGGGACGCCCTCCACGAGCATGTCGTAGGTCGACGGCACGCCGCGGTGGTGCTCGACCCCGAGCGCCGTGGAGGCGTTGCCCTGCGGGTCGAGGTCGATGACGAGGACGCGCTGGCCGAGCTGCACCAGCGCCGCCGCGAGGTTCACCGTCGAGGTGGTCTTGCCGACCCCGCCCTTCTGGTTGGCGACGACGAACACCCGGGTCGCGTCCGGCCGGGGCAGCGACGGCCGGAGGCTGGCCCCCTGGCGTGCGAGCAGGACGTGCTCGGCAGCGCGCGCCAGCGGGGTGCTGTCGTCGTCGTAGTCCGCCGAGCCCATCGCCAGGTCCGCGGCGGTGCGGACCTGGAAGCGGGGCTCGGTGGGCGTTTCACGTGAAACCACGGCATCTCTTTCAGGACGGTCGGTCTGTGGAGAAAGTTGTTGATTCTGTGGACGGTTGCGCTCAGCAGGCCATCCGAGACCGGTGGATAACTCGCGGGGCCGGGTCGTCGCACCGGGACTGTCGGGCCACCCGAGGCGGGACGACCCGCCCACTCGGCGCTCATCGGTCACGGCACAACCCTCCCCTTGGTCTGGGCCGGGCCTCAGCGTCGACGACGCCGTTTCGCGGATGGTGCTGCCGCGCGGCCCGGAGTGCGCAAACTTACCTTCGCGGGATCCGCCCAGACCACACGGAGCGCCGTGGTGGCCCGATCGAGTTCGGTCCCGATCTCGACGACCTCGGGCTCGCCGCAGCCCATCTTGCGCAGCACCGACCGGGCCGCCTCGATCTCCTCACCGACCGAGGAACCCTTCATCGCGACCAGGGCGCCGGTCGGGGTGACCAGCGGCATCGACCACCGCAGCAGCCGCTCCAGCGGCGCGACGGCCCGGGAGGTCACCACGTCGAACCGCTCCTGGCCGTGCAGGTCCTCGGCCCGGCCCCGCACGACGCGGACGTTCGTGAGCCCGAGGCCCTCGACCGCCTCCTCGAGGAAGGTGGTCCGCCGCAGCAGGGGCTCGATGAGCGTGACCTGCAGGTCCGGGCGGACGATGGCCAGCACCAGCCCCGGCAGACCGGCCCCGCTCCCGATGTCACAGACCGTGGCGTCCTGCGGGAGCAGCGACTCCAGCACGGCGCAGTTGAGCAGGTGCCGATCCCAGAGTCGGGGCACCTCGCGCGGACCGATCAGACCACGGACGACGCCGTCGGTCGCGAGGAGTCCGGCGTACTGCTCCGCGAGGGGAAGCCGCTCGACAGGGAACACCCCCCGCGCCCGGGCGGGTGCGGGGGGTGCTGTTTCACGTGAAACGTCGTCCATCAGTCGGGGAGGACCACCACGTAGCGGCGGGGCTCGGCACCCTCGGACTCCGAGACCAGGCCCGCGGCAGCGACGGCGTCGTGGACGACCTTCCGCTCGAACGGGGTCATCGGGTCGAGCGAGACCTGCTGGCCGGACTCGCGCACCTCGGCGATGGTCCGCTCGGCGAGCTCCTCGAGCTCCTGGCGGCGACGGGCCCGGTGCCCGGAGATGTCCAGCATCAGGCGCGACCGCTCACCGGTCTCCCTGTAGACAGCCAACCGGGTCAGCTCCTGCAGCGCCTCGAGGACCTCGCCGTCGCGACCGACGAGCTGCTGCAGGTCGGCACCCACGATGGAGACCGCCGCGCGGTCGCCCTCGACGTCCATGTCCAGGTCGCCGTCGAGGTCGGCGATGTCGAGGAGCTCCTCGAGGTAGTCGGCCGCGATGTCGCCCTCCTGCTCGAGGCGCTCGACGCGGGACTGGCGACCCTCGCCCGAGGCGTCGGGGCCCTCGGTGTTCTCCGTGGCCTCACCGGCAGCGTCCGGCACCTCGGTGGTGGGCTCGGCCGTCTCGGTGGAGTTCTCCGTCATCACTTCTCTCCCTTGGACTTCGGGGTGGCGGGCTTGCCGCCGGACTTCTTGCGCTGCTCACGCGTCTGGCGCTTGGGCTGCTGCCGCTGCGTGGGACGGCGCTCGGGCTCGGAGGCGGTCGGCTGGTCGTCCTCGAGGACGACCCCGTGCCGGGCGGCCTTGGCGCGGTCGCGCTCCTCCTTGGCCTTGGCGGCGGGCGTGCCGGGCGCCGGGTTGTTGTGGATCACGTAGAACTGCTGGCCCATGGTCCACAGGTTCGAGGTGGTCCAGTAGAGGAGGACGCCGATCGGGAAGGCGATGCCGCCGACCGCGAAGACGACCGGCAGCACGTAGAGCAGCATCTTCTGCTGCTGGGCGTACGGACCGCTCAACGCGTCGGCCGGCATGTTCTTGCTCATCAGCTGGCGCTGCGTCAGGAAGGTGGTCACGGTCATCGCGATCACGAGGAACGCGGCCATGACCATGACGCCCACGTCGCCGCCGGCACCGATGAAGGTGTTGGACAGCGGCACCCCGAACAGCTCGGCCTTGCCGAACTGCTGTGCCTGCTGGTCGGTCAGGATGCCCCGCGGGTTTCCGTCGGACGCCTGGTCGAGCAGCCGGAACAGCGCGAAGAAGATCGGCATCTGCAGCAGGATCGGCAGGCACGAGGCGAACGGGTTGGTCCCGCTCTCCCGGTAGAGCTTCATCGTCTCCTGGGCGAGACGCTCCCGGTCGTGGCCGTACTTCTTCTGCAGCTCCTTGACCTTGGGCTGGATCAGCTGCATGTTCCGGCTGGACTTGATCTGCTTGACGAACAGCGGGATCAGCGCGGCGCGGATGACCACGGTGAGACCGATGATCGACAGCGCCCAGGCGGCGCCACCCGCGGCGTCGAGGCCGAGCCGGATGAACAGCTCGTGGAACCCGATCATCACGACCGAGATCACGTAGTACAGCGGGGTCATGATGAAGCCGCCGATGGAGGCGAAGAAGTCGATCACTCAGGCTCCTTGACTGGGGGAGGTGTCCGCGGGGGCGCGGGAGTCACGAGGGGGCACCGGGTCGTAGCCGCCGGCCGCCCACGGGTGGCAGCGGCCGAGCCGGCGCGCCGCGAGCCAGCTGCCGCGCAGGCTGCCGTGGACGGTCACCGCCTCGAGGGCGTACGCCGAGCACGAGGGGTGGTAGCGGCAGACCTGGCCGTAGAGAGGACTGATCAGCGCGCGGTAGGCCTTGAGGAAGCCGATCAGGAGGTACTTCACGAGGCCACCGCCGTCTCACTCGGCGCCCACGCGCCGCAGGCAGCGCGCGAGGTCGCCGGCGAGATCCACGGAGGAGGCGCCGGCCGCGGCGGGCAGCGCACGCACCACGAGCACAGCAGAGCCCGGGAGCGACGCGAGGTGCTCCCGGGCCAGGTGGCGGAGTCGGCGCTGCACGCGGTGGCGGGTGACGGCGTTCCCGACGGCCTTGCTCACCACGAAGCCGACGCGCGGCGCCGCTCCGGCAGGCTCGTCACCGGCGACGCCGCTGGTCAGGACGTGCACCACGAGCGTGGCCGACCCGGCGCGACGCCCGGACCGGGTAGCGGTCCGGAAGTCGTCGCTGTCGGTGAGCCGGTGCGCCGCGGGCAGCACGACGGCTGGGGTGAGACCGGCCGTCAGACGGCCAGGCTCTTGCGACCCTTGCGGCGGCGCGCGGAAAGGATGGCGCGGCCGGCACGGGTCCGCATGCGCAGGCGGAAACCGTGCACCTTGTGACGGCGACGGTTGTTCGGCTGGTACGTACGCTTGCTCACGAGCTTCTCTTTCGGTGGTGTTCCAGGGATCGTCCACACCGGTGGGATCAGCAGTGCGCCTCATCGGCTGGCACCGCCCACCCACGACGCACACCGATGGATCCGGACCGTCGGGGCCCGGGCGGCTCTTCGTGGACATGCGGCACCGGTCGACACCAGGTGACCGGCCAACGGTACGCGCTGGCGAGAAGGGGGGTCAAACCGCCGCTCTCCCACCTTTGTCCCCACCTGTGGATGAATCCTTGCTCGGCCCGAAGCGGCCTTGTTACGTTCGCCCCCACCGAGCTTCCCCGCCACCGTCCAGCAGACGCCGGGCCACAGCCCGTGTGACCCAGTCGACATCCACTCGGATTCCCGGCCTGATCAGGGAAAACGCCGGCGTCACGCCACGTACGATGCGTCTCGGCCACCCGGTCCGCCCCCACGGCGGCGGGTGGTTCACAGCTTGTGGACAAACTTGTGGATCAGAGACGGGCAGCGAGCCGGTCAGCAATCGAGGAAGAAGGCGGGAACCCCGTGGACCAGAGTACGGCGGACCTCGGCGCAGCCTGGCGCGGTGTGGTCGACGACCTCCAGCCCAACCAGCGCGCCTGGCTGCGGGCCAGCGAGCCGGTCACCCTCCACGAGAGCACCGCGATCATCGCGGTGCCCAATGACTTCACCCGCAACCAGCTCGAGGGCCGGCTGCGCGGTCAGCTCGAGGACGCACTCACCCTCTCCTTCGGCCGGGAGATCCGGATCGCCGTCACGGTGAACCCCGCCCTCGAGGAGGCGCCGCTGTCGCCCGCCCCCAGCGGCTACCCGGGTGAGGCCCAGCCAGAGGCTACAAGTCGTCCTGTCGACATGCCGACAGATGGATATGTCGACAATGTCGTGGCTCCCGCTCCGATGCCCGTGCCGGAGCCGGCACCTGTCGACCCGGTGCGCACCCCCAGCAGCCCGAGCAGCCTCGAGACCCGGCTCAACCCCAAGTACACCTTCGAGACCTTCGTCATCGGCTCCTCGAATCGCTTCCCCCACGCGGCCGCGGTCGCCGTGGCCGAGGCACCCGGCAAGGCGTACAACCCGCTGCTCGTCTACGGCGACTCCGGGCTGGGCAAGACCCACCTGCTCCACGCGATCGGCCACTACGTGCGCAGCCTCTACACCGGGGCCAAGGTGCGCTACGTGTCGAGCGAGGAGTTCACCAACGAGTTCATCAACGCGATCCGCGACGACCGGCAGGACCGGTTCAAGCGGCGCTACCGCGACGTCGACGTGCTGCTGATCGACGACATCCAGTTCCTGGAGGGGAAGACCCAGACCCAGGAGGAGTTCTTCCACACCTTCAACACGCTCCACAACGCCAACAAGCAGATCGTGCTGACCTCCGACCGCCCGCCCAAGCGACTCGAGGCGCTCGAGGACCGGCTGCGCAACCGGTTCGAGTGGGGCCTGATCACCGACGTCCAGCCGCCCGACCTCGAGACCCGCATCGCGATCCTCCGCAAGAAGGCCGCCATGGACCGGCTCACGGCGCCGCCGGACGTGCTGGAGTTCATCGCCTCCAAGATCCAGACGAACATCCGCGAGCTCGAGGGTGCGCTGATCCGGGTCACGGCGTTCGCCAACCTCAACCGCCAGGAGGTCGACATGACCCTGGCCGAGATCGTCCTCAAGGACCTGATCCCCGAGGGCGGCGAGCCCGAGATCACCGCCGGCCTGATCATCGCCCAGACCGCGGCGTACTTCGGACTCTCGATCGAGGAGCTCACCGGCCCCAGTCGCGGGCGCCACCTCGTCATGGCCCGCCAGATCGCCATGTACCTCTGCCGCGAGCTCACCGACCTCTCGCTGCCGAAGATCGGCGCCCAGTTCGGCAACCGCGACCACACGACGGTCATGTACGCCGACCGCAAGATCAATCAGCTGCTCGCCGAGCGCCGCGCGGTCTTCAACCAGGTCAGCGAGCTCACCAACCGGATCAAGATGCAGGCCCGCCAGGCCTGACTGTCCACACCCGTCGCCCACAGCTGCCCACAGCTGCCCACAGGTTCTTGTGATTCGCCACGGCTGTGGAGCCGGTGTGGGAGAGGAGCCGGACCCCCGGGGACGGCCTGTGCAGAACCTGGGGGAATCACACCGGCCGGTCCCCCGACCCACACGGACCTGTCATTCGTCCACGCCTCGTCCACACCGCCTGTGAAGTCGAAATCAGGCCGCTGACCAGCCAGAACGCCACTTCTCCACAGTTTCCACCGACGCTATTGCTCCCACGCACCGAAATTTGGGTCGATCGCCCGTGAACATCCACCCGGCCCGTTCCCTGGGGAGAACCCGCCGCCCCACCGCCCCACCGCGAATCACAACTTCCTGTTCTTCACAGTCGCCCTCCCCGTGCCCCCGCCCGCATGGCAGGATGCTCAGTCCAGATCTGAGTCCCGAAGCCGACGCAGGTCCCAGTCCCGACCTCTGTGCCCCTCACCGACCCCGAAGGACCCTCACGTGAAGTTCCGCGTCGAACGCGACGTGCTGGCCGATGCCGTCGCCTGGGCTGCCCGCAGCCTCCCGGTCCGTCCCAGCGTCCCCGTCCTCTCCGGGCTCCTCATCGACGCGAGCGACGAGGGACTGGTGCTGTCGACCTTCGACTACGAGACGTCCGCGCGCGCAACGCTCAAGGCCGAGGTCTCCGACGAGGGCCGTGCGCTGGTGAGCGGCCGCCTGCTCGCCGACATCTGCCGCAGCCTCCCGGCCAAGCCGGTCGAGATGGTGCTCGACGGCCCGCGGGTCTCGCTGACCTGCGGCTCCGCGCGCTTCAGCCTGCAGACGATGCCGGTCGAGGACTACCCGTCGCTCCCCGACATGCCCACCGCCACCGGCACCGTCCAGAGCGACGTCTTCGCGCACGCCGTAGCCCAGGCCGTGACCGCCGCCGGCCGCGACGACATGCTCCCCGTCCTCACCGGCGTCCGGATCGAGATCGACGGCTCGCAGATCTCGCTGCTCGCCACCGACCGGTTCCGGCTCGCCCACCGCGAGCTCGGCTGGGACCCCCGTACCCCCGACGAGACGCTGGCGGCCCTGGTGCCCGCCAAGGTGCTCGGCGACACGGCCAAGTCGCTCACCGCGGGCAGCGAGGTCACCATCGCGCTCTCCGCCGGCGGCTCCGGCGAGGGCATCATCGGCTTCGAGGGCGCCGCCCCGGGCGGCGTCCGACGGACCACCACCCGCCTGCTCGACGGCGAGTTCCCCAAGGTCCGCAGCCTCTTCCCCAACGAGCACCTCACGGTGGCGAAGGTCGAGAAGGCCTCGCTCATCGAGTCGGTCAAGCGCGTCGCCCTGGTGGCCGAGCGCAACACCGCCGTCCAGCTCGCCTTCAGCGACGGCGTGCTGACGCTCGACGCCGGCACCGGCGACGAGGCGCAGGCCTCGGAGTCGATCGAGGCGGACATCGAGGGCGAGGACATCACGACCGGGTTCAACCCGCAGTTCCTCCTCGACGGCCTCGGCGCCATCGACCAGGACGTCGTCGAGCTCGCCTTCACCCAGTCCTCCAAGCCGGTCGTCATCTCGGGCTCGGTCCCGGAGGGGGCCGAGGACCCGGGCTTCCGGTATCTCCTCATGCCCCGCCGCCTGCTCTCCTGAGCGACGCCCGGCATCCCGTCCGGACGCCGCTCACCAACCCCCGACCTTTAGGCTGCTTCGCATGGAACTTGGACTCGTTGGACTGGGCAAGATGGGCGGCAACATGCGCGCCCGGCTCCGGGAGGCGGGCCACACCGTCGTCGGCTTCGACCACAACCCCGAGGTCGCCGACGTCGGCTCGCTCGCCGAGCTCGTGGAGCAGCTCCCCTCGCCCCGCGTGGTCTGGGTGATGGTCCCCTCCGGGGAGCCGACCCACCAGACGATCCGCGAGCTGGCGGACCTGCTCGGCGAGGGCGACCTCGTCGTCGACGGCGGCAACTCGCGCTGGACCGACGACGCGGTCCACGCCGAGCTGCTCGGTGAGCGCGGCATCGGGTTCGTCGACTGCGGCGTCTCCGGCGGGGTCTGGGGACGCGAGAACGGCTACGCCCTGATGTACGGCGGCTCGGCCGAGGACGTCGCCAAGGTTCAGCCGGCGCTCGACGCCCTCAAGCCCGAGGGCGAGCTCGGCGCCGTCCACGCCGGCGGTGTGGGCGCGGGCCACTTCTCGAAGATGGTCCACAACGGCATCGAGTACGCCGTGATGCAGGCCTACGCCGAGGGCTTCGAGCTCCTCGACAAGGTGGGCCTCGTCGACAACGTCACCGAGGTCTTCCGCTCCTGGCGCGAGGGCACCGTCATCCGGTCGTGGCTGCTCGACCTGCTCGTCGCCGCGCTCGACGACGACCCGGGCCTGGCCAGCATCCGCGGCTACGCCGAGGACTCCGGCGAGGGTCGGTGGACCGTCGAGGCCGGCATCGAGAACGCCGTCGCCACGCCGGCCATCACCGCCGCGCTCTACGCCCGCTTCGTCTCCCGCCAGGACGACTCCCCGGCCATGAAGGCCGTCGCTGCCATGCGCAACCAGTTCGGCGGGCACGCGGTCCACACCCCTCCGCCCCCGGGCGGTGACAGCGCCGGCGGGTAGACCCGCCGGTGTACGTCTCCCACCTCGTCCTCCACGACTTCCGGTCCTATGCCTCGGTCGACGTACCGCTCGAGCCCGGCGTCACCGCCTTCATCGGCCGCAACGGCCAGGGCAAGACGAACCTCGTCGAGGCGATCGACTACCTGTCGCGGCTCAGCTCCCACCGCGTCGCCTCCGAGGCGCCGCTGGTGCGGGCCGGGGCGGAGCAGGCCCTGGTGCGGGCGGCGGTCGTGCGCGATGGCCGGACGGCCACGCTCGAGGTCGAGCTCAACCCGGGCCGCGCCAACCGGGCGCGGGTCAACCGCTCCCCCCTCCCCCGGGTCCGCGAGATCGTGGGCCTGGTCCGCACCGTGGTCTTCTCGCCCGAGGACCTCACCCTCGTCAAGGGCGACCCCTCGGACCGGCGGCGCTTCCTCGACGACCTGCTCGTGCTGCGCACCCCGCGGCTCGCGGGCGTGCGGGCCGACTACGACCGCGTGCTGCGCCAGCGCAACACGCTGCTGAAGACGGCCGGCGCCGCCCGGCGCGGGTCGAGCAGCCAGGAGGCGGCGCTCTCGACGCTCGGGGTCTGGGACGCCCACCTCGCCCGCACCGGCGGTGAGCTCCTCGCGGCGCGGCTCGAGCTGGTCCACGCGCTGCGGCCGTTCGTCGGGACGGCGTACGCCGCCGTCGCCCGCGGGGCGGGTCGCGACGACGCGGAGATCGAGTACCGCCCGTCGCTGGAGCTCCCCGCCGAGGTCTGCCCGGGCGCCGGCACCGACGAGCCGGCTGTCGACCGGGGCGCCGGGGCAGACCGGGCGGCACTCACCGAGCTGCTGCTCGCCGAGCTCGAGCGCCGCCGAAACGACGAGCTCGACCGGGGCGTCTCGCTGGTCGGCCCGCACCGCGACGAGCTGCTGCTCACCCTCGGCAACGGCGAGACCCGGCTGCCGGTGAAGGGCTACGCCTCGCACGGCGAGTCCTGGTCCTTCGCGCTGGCGCTGCGGCTCGCCTCCTACGACCTGTTGCGCTCCGAGGGCGACGACCCGATCCTGATCCTCGACGACGTGTTCGCCGAGCTCGACACCGAGCGACGGGCCCAGCTCGCCGACCTGGTGAAGGGTGCCGAGCAGGTGCTGGTGACGGCGGCGGTCGGCGCGGACGTGCCGGCTGCCCTCGCCGGGGCGCGGTACGCCGTCGGTGGCGGCGAGGTGCGGAGGATCGAGGATGGCGACTGAACCCGACGAGCCCGAGGCGGTGACGCAGCCCGAGGCCCCGGTGGAGCCCGTGGACATGTCCGACCTCGACGACCACGACGACGACGGCCTGGACCTCGCGCGGGCGATGGCCCGCTCATCCGCCCGCTCCGGCTCGGCGGTCCCCGCCCGCCGACGGCGGCGCGCCGACGGCCCGGGCGACAAGTCCGGCCCGGCCGGCGGCCGGTCGCGCAGCCGCCGCCGGGCCTCCGGCGCCTTCCCCGACGAGCGCGACCCGCAACCGCTCGACATCACCCTCGGCCGGGTCGTCGACGACCGCGGCTGGGACCTCGACCTGCGGGTCCACGGGGTCTTCGGGCGATGGGCCCAGCTGGTCGGCGACGATGTCGCGGCGCACTGCACGCCCGAGTCCTTCGACGACGGCCGGCTGGTCGTCCGGACCGACTCCACGGCGTGGGCGACCCAGCTCCGGCTGCTCGCCCCGACCCTGGTCCGCCGCCTGAACGAGGAGCTCGGCCACGGCACGGTGGCGCTGATCGAGGTGCTCGGCCCGCACGGCCCGACCTGGAAGAAGGGGCCCCGGTCGGTGCGCGACGGGCGGGGCCCGCGCGACACCTACGGCTGACCGCCGCCCACCCCGGAAGGGTGAACCACCAGCCTTCTGCAGTGCAGGAACCTGAGGCAGCGCGGGCCTTGTGGGCGGGCATCCCGGGCGGATGTCCTGTGGCAACCGTCCCGATCGGACGGGTCCACTCCCCCCTCAGTGAGGTTCCTGCATGCGAAGAGTCACCACGCCCGCCCTCGCCGCCCTGGCCCTGCTCGCCCCGGCCGCGCTGGCCGTGCTCCCGACCGGAGCCGCCGCCCAGCCCGCGTCCCAGGCCGCCCAGCCCTACATCGTCGTCCTCGAGGACGGCGCCGCCTCGGGCCGGGTCGCCGACCAGCACCGGGCGTCGTACGGCGCCGAGGTCTCGCACGTCTACCGCAACGCGGTCCATGGCTACGCCGCCCGGATGACCCCGGCCGCGGCCGCGAAGGTGGCGGCGGACTCGCGGGTCGCCTGGGTGCAGCCCGACGGCGTGGTGCAGGCGACGGCGCAGACCACGCCCACCGGCATCGACCGGGCCAACGGCGACGCGTCGAGCACGGTGGCCGGCAACGGCAGCGGCACGGTCGACGTGGACGTCGCCGTCATCGACACCGGCATCGACCTCGACCACCCCGACCTCAACGTGCACACCGCCGGCGCCAAGAACTGCTCGACCGGCAAGTCTGCCGACGACGGCAACGGGCACGGCACCCACGTGGCGGGCACCATCGGCGCGAAGGACGACGCCACCGGCGTCGTCGGCATGGCGCCCGGCGCCCGCGTGTGGCCGGTGCGGGTCCTCGACAACCGCGGCAGCGGCTCCTGGTCCGCCGTGATCTGCGGCATCGACTACGTCGCCGCCAACGCCTCGCAGATCGAGGTGGCCAACATGAGCCTCGGCGGCGCCGGGACCGACCTGGGGAACTGCGGCAACGGCTCGGACGCGATGCACGCGGCGATCTGCAACGCCGTCGCCGCGGGCGTCACCTTCGTCGTCGCCGCGGGCAACGACGCCGACGACGCCGCCAACCACACCCCGGCGGCCTACGACGAGGTCATCACCGTCTCCGCCCTGGCCGACTTCAACGGCCAGCCGGGCGGCGGGGCCGCGCCGACGTGCCGCACCGACGTCGACGACACGTTCGCCGACTTCTCCAACTACGGGGCCGACGTCGACCTGATCGCGCCGGGCGTCTGCATCAACTCGACCTGGAAGGGCGGCGGCTACAGCTCGATCTCCGGCACCTCGATGGCGAGCCCGCACGTCGCCGGTGCGGCGGCGCTCTACCTCGCCGGGAACCCGGCGGCGAGCCCGTCCCAGGTGAGGTCCGCGCTGCAGTCCGCCGGCAGCCTCGACTGGAACGCCGTGGACGACAAGGACGCCGTCAAGGAGCGGCTGCTGGACGCCTCGACGTTCTGACCGGCACCTCGCAGCGACGAGGGGCGACGCAGGAGACCGACACAGCAGACCGACACAGGAGACCGACACAGGAGACCGACAGAGGAGACCGACACAGGGGACCGGCCCGACGGGCCGGTCCCCTGTGGGCGTCACGGCAGCCGATCGGACGTACAGGGACCTGTCGACCCCCCTGTTCGGCGCTCGCAGACGCCCTCACGACCCGCTCAGGGCCCATTTTCCGTCCGCAGAGCCCCGATTCCTGGGGTCGCAGGCGTGGTCTCGGGCCCTCAGGCGGGTATCATGGGCGAACGGGTCCACTGCTCCTCGCAGCTGGGACCCTCTGCATGTCAGCCCCTCCGCGCCCGCCGGGCGGGCGGCCCACGACGAAGAGGTGTGTGTGTCCGACGAGAGCGCCGTCGAGAACAGCCAGCAGCCGACCCGCAGCAGCACCGCACCCCCCGACGAGGTGTCCTACGACGCCTCCGCGATCCAGGTCCTCGAGGGCCTCGAGGCGGTCCGCAAGCGTCCCGGCATGTACATCGGTTCGACCGGTGAGCGGGGCCTGCACCACCTGATCTGGGAGATCGTCGACAACGCGGTCGACGAGGCGCTGGCCGGCCACTGCGACCGCATCGTCGTGACGCTCCAGGCTGACGGCGCGATCCGGGTCGAGGACAACGGCCGCGGCATCCCCACCGACACCGCGCCGGGGCAGGAGATGCCCGCGGTCACGATGGCGCTGACGATGCTCCACGCCGGCGGCAAGTTCGGCGGCGGCGGCTACAAGGTCTCCGGTGGTCTCCACGGCGTCGGCGTCTCGGTCGTGAACGCCCTCTCGACCCGCTTGGTCGTCGAGGTGAGGAACCGCGGCCACCTGTGGCGTCAGAGCTTCCAGCTCGGCGTGCCCGACGGCGACCTCGAGCAGGTCCGGCCGATGGAGCCGGGCGAGCGCACGGGCACCACCGTCACCTACTGGGCCTCTCCCGACATCTTCGAGACCACGTCGTACTCCCTCGAGACCATCACCACCCGGATCCGGGAGATGGCCTTCCTCAACAAGGGCCTCGAGATCGTCGTGCGCGACGAGCGCCCCGTGGCCGAGGAGATCGCCGACGCCGTCGAGGACGACACCGTCTCCCACGAGGTCGACGGCGCGATCAGCGACGCGATCCGCAAGGCCGAGGGCGGCGGGCTCGTCCAGGTCTTCAAGTACGACCGCGGCCTCGTCGACTACGTCGAGCACCTCAACCGCCGCAAGGACAAGGCCAACCCGACGGTCATCTCGTTCGAGGCCGAGACCCCCGAGAGCTCCGAGAACCACATGAGCCTCGAGGTCGCGATGCAGTGGAACACCTCGTTCACCGAGTCGGTCCACACCTTCGCCAACACGATCAACACCCACGAGGGCGGCACCCACGAGGAGGGCTTCCGCGCTGCGCTCACCAGCCTCGTCAACAACTGGGGCGAGGAGTGGGGCCTGATCAAGAAGCGCGAGGACCGGGTTTCCGGCGACGACATCCGCGAGGGCCTCACCGCGATCATCTCGGTCAAGCTCGGCGAGCCGCAGTTCGAGGGCCAGACCAAGACCAAGCTCGGCAACACCGAGGCCAAGGGCTTCGTGCAGCGGATCGTCAACGACCAGCTCGGCGCCTGGCTGGAGCAGAACCCCGCCGAGGGCAAGGACATCGTTCGCAAGGCGCAGGCCGCGGCCTCGGCCCGGATCGCCGCGCGCAAGGCGCGCGACCTCGCCCGCAACCGCAAGGGGCTGCTCGGCGGCGGCGGCCTCCCCGGCAAGCTGGCCGACTGCCAGTCGACCAACCCCGAGGAGTGCGAGGTCTTCATCGTCGAGGGTGACTCGGCGGGCGGCTCGGCCAAGCAGGGCCGCGACCCGCGCATCCAGGCGATCCTCCCGATCCGCGGCAAGATCCTCAATGTCGAGAAGGCGCGCATCGACAAGGTCCTCGCCAACACCGAGGTCCAGGCGATCATCTCCGCGCTCGGCACCGGCATCCACGAGGAGTTCTCGCTCGAGAAGGTGCGCTACCACAAGATCGTGCTGATGGCCGACGCCGACGTCGACGGCCACCACATCAACACCCTGCTGCTGACGCTGCTGTTCCGGTTCATGAAGCCGCTCATCGAGCACGGCTACGTCTACATGGCCCAGCCGCCGCTCTACCGGCTGCGCTGGAACAAGCCGCACGAGCACGAGTTCGTCTACTCCGACTCCGAGCGCGACGCGCTGATGCGCGACGGGCTCGCCCAGGGCAAGAAGCTGCCCAAGGAGAACCCCGTCCAGCGCTACAAGGGTCTCGGCGAGATGAACGCCGACGAGCTGTGGGAGACCACGATGGACCCCAGCGCCCGGATCCTGCTGCAGGTGACCCTCGAGGACGCTGCCCAGGCCGACGAGATCTTCTCGATCCTCATGGGCGAGGACGTCGAGCAGCGACGTTCGTTCATCCAGCGCAACGCCAAGGACGTGCGCTTCCTCGACATCTGATTCCTCGATATCGGGGTCTCTAGCGAGATCCCTAGATTCGGGTAGACGCGACCAGAGAGACGAAGAGAGTGACCGAGCAGACCGAGAACCTGATGAGCGGCGACGGTGGGGGCGGCCGGATCGAGCCGATCGACCTGCAGGTGTCGATGCAGCGCTCGTACATCGACTACGCCATGGCCGTCATCGTCGGTCGGGCCCTGCCCGACGTGCGCGACGGCCTCAAGCCGGTGCACCGCCGGGTGCTCTACGCCATGTACGACGGCGGCTACCGGCCCGACCGCGGCTTCTCGAAGTGCTCCCGCGTCGTCGGCGACGTCATGGGTCAGTACCACCCCCACGGCGACTCCGCGATCTACGACACCCTCGTCCGGCTCGCGCAGCCGTGGGTGATGCGTGCCCCGCTCATCAGCGGCCAGGGCAACTTCGGCTCGCCGGGCAACGATCCGGCGGCCGCCATGCGGTACACCGAGTGCCGGATGGCGCCGCTGGCCATGGAGATGGTCCGCGACATCGACGAGGACACCGTCGACTTCCAGCCGAACTACGACGGCCGGTCCGAGGAGCCGACGATCCTGCCGGCGCGGTTCCCCAACCTGCTGGTGAACGGCTCGGCCGGCATCGCGGTCGGCATGGCCACCAACATCCCGCCGCACAACCTGCGCGAGGTCGCCGAGGGCGCGAAGTGGGCGCTCGAGCACCCCGACGCCAGCCGCGAGGAGCTCCAGGACGCGCTGATCGAGCGCATCAAGGGCCCCGACTTCCCCAACGCCGCGCTGATCGTGGGCCGGCAGGGCATCGAGCAGACCTACCGCACCGGCCGCGGGTCGATCACCCAGCGCGCGGTGATCGACGTCGAGGAGGACGCCAAGGGGCGCACCTCGCTGGTCATCAGCCAGCTGCCCTACATGGTCAACCCCGACAACCTCGCGCTGAAGATCGCCGAGCTCGCCGACTCCGGCAAGGTCCAGGGCATCGCCGACGTCAAGGACAACACCTCCTCGCGCACCGGCCAGCAGCTCGTCGTCGTCCTCAAGCGCGACGCGGTCGCCCGCGTGGTCCTCAACAACCTGCTCAAGCACACCGAGCTGCAGACCAACTTCAGCGCCAACATGCTGGCGCTGGTCGACGGCGTGCCGCGCACGCTCACCATCGACCAGTTCATCAGCCACTGGGTGGCCCACCAGATCGACGTCATCCGGCGCCGCACCGAGTTCCGCCTCAAGCGAGCCGAGGAGCGGGCCCACATCCTGCGCGGCCTGGTCAAGGCCCTCGACATGCTCGACGAGGTCATCGCGCTGATCCGCCGCTCCCCCGAGGTCGACGACGCCCGCCGCGGGCTGATCGAGCTGCTCGACATCGACGAGCTCCAGGCCAACGCCATCCTCGACATGCAGCTGCGCCGCCTCGCGGCCCTCGAGCGGCAGAAGATCATCGACGACCTCGCCGAGATCGAGCGCACGATCGCCGACCTCAAGGACATCCTCGCCAACATCGGCCGGCAGCGGCGGATCGTGGCCGAGGAGCTCGACGAGCTCGTCGACAAGTACGGCAACGACCGGCGTACCCAGATCATCGCGGCCGACGGCGACCTCTCGATGGAGGACCTGATCCCCGACGAGGAGCTCGTCGTCTCCATCACCCGCGGTGGCTACGCCAAGCGCACCCGCGCCGACCAGTACCGCACCCAGAAGCGCGGCGGGAAGGGCGTGCGCGGCGCGACCCTGCGCGGCGACGACGTGGTCGAGCACTTCATCGCGACGACGAACCACCACTGGCTGCTGTTCTTCACCACGGCCGGCCGGGTCTACCGCACCAAGGCCTACAACCTCCCCGAGGCGTCGCGCGACGCCAAGGGCGGTCACGTCGCCGGCCTGCTGTCGTTCCAGCCGGACGAGAGCATCGCCCAGGTGCTCGCGATCCGCGACTACGAGCAGGCTCCCTACCTCGTGCTCGCCACCCAGAACGGCCTGGTGAAGAAGACCCGCCTCGGCGACTACAACAGCCCGCGGCAGGCCGGCGTCATCGCGATCAACTTCCGTGAGGACGACGACGAGCTGATCGGCGCCGAGCTGGTCAACGCTGACGACGACATCCTGCTCGTCTCCCGCAAGGGCCAGGCGATCCGGTTCAAGGCCGACGACAGCCAGCTCCGCCCGATGGGCCGGGCCACCTCAGGCGTCTCCGGCATGAAGTTCCGCGACGGCGACTCGCTGCTGTCCATGTCGGTGATCCGGGCGGCCCAGGTGGCCGCCGAGGAGGCGGCCGAGGCAAAGGCCGAGGCCGAGGGCCAGTCCACGGCGCCGGGCGACCTGCCCGACGTCAAGGAGCAGTACGTCTTCACGATCACCGACGGCGGCTACGCCAAGCGGACCCGGATCTCCGAGTACCGCCTGCAGTCGCGTGGCGGTCTGGGCATCAAGGCGATGTCGCTGGCCAACGAGGACCGCGGCGGTCTGGTCGGCGCGTTCATCGTCGAGGAGGGTGACGAGATCCTGTCCATCACCCAGGCCGGACAGGTCGTCCGCAGCCCGATCAACGAGGAGTTCCGGGCCACCGGGCGCTCCACGATGGGCGTGAAGTTCGTGACGCCGAAGTCCGGGGACGCCGTCGCCGTCGTCGCCCGGTCCGTGGAGGCGAAGGTCGACGAGGAGGAGTCCGAGGAATCGGCTGCGGCCGAGGGGGATGCAACAATCGACGGGTCCCCCGACCTCGAGAGCACCGACTCCGCCCCGGCGGAGGGGAGTGAGGACTGATGACGGAACGCCCTGCAGAGCGGACCGCATCGCGCCCGCGCGTCGAGTCGACGCCCCGTCCCGGCAAGCCGGACAGCACCGACGACACGGCTGTCCGCCCGCCGCTGGCGGAGCGGATCCAGGCCAAGCTGTCCAAGGCGGCCGACGAGCACCGGGCAAACGCCCGGGCGGAGTCGAAGCCCGCCACGCCGAAGGCCGCGCCCCAGAAGTCGGCCCCGAAGGGCGTCCCGGCCTCGGCCCCGGCGCCCGCCCCCGCGGCGGGGAAGCGCCCGCCCCGGCGGGCGCGGCTGCGGCTGACCCGGATCGACCCCTGGTCGGTCATGAAGACCGCGTTCCTGCTGTCGGTCGCCCTCGGCATCGTCGCCGTGGTCTCGGTCTTCATGGTGTGGTCGGTCCTCGGCGCCGCAGGCGTCTGGGACTCCATCAACAGCGCGGTCCGCGACATCCTGGGCGGCGAGAGCTCCGACGTCTTCGACATCAAGGACTACGTCGGCACCTCCCGGGTGCTCGGGTTCACGATGCTCGTCGCCGTGATCGACGTGGTCCTGCTGACCGCGATCGCCACGCTCGGGGCCTTCCTCTACAACATGGCCGCGGCGCTCCTCGGGGGCGTCGAGGTGACGCTGGCCGAGGACCAGTGAGCCGCTCCCACCACCGGCCCGACCCCGTTTTGGGGCGGTCCGGAGGGGTGGGGTAGTGTTCCCCCGCGTCGCCACGGGGCGACCGCCGGTATCCCGGCACCGGGCCTATAGCTCAGACGGTTAGAGCGCTTCCCTGATAAGGAAGAGGTCACAGGTTCAAGTCCTGTTAGGCCCACCACCACACCACTGCAGCCGAGGAGTCGACGTGAAGAAGATCCTGCTGGTCCTGATCGCCGCCGCCGGCGCAGTCGTGGCGAAGAAGAAGCTCGAGGAGAGCCGCACCGAGCAGGCGCTCTGGGCCGAGGCCACGGACAACGTCGAGTCCGCCGGCAACGGCACCGCCGGCTGACCCTCCCAGCACCACCCCGGGGGCCTTGGCGCAATTGGTAGCGCACCTGCTTTGCAAGCAGGGGGTTAGGGGTTCGAGTCCCCTAGGCTCCACCAGCCGCGAGACCGCGGCCCGTCCCGGCACCTCTGCGAGACTCGATGGCGTGCCGGCCCGTCTTGTCCTCCCGACCGTGGCGCTCGCCGCCCTCGTGGGGGCGGGGTGCAGTGCCGACGTGCCGCCGCCCGAGCCGCCGCAGGAGCCGGCCCCGCTGGTCGGCCCCGCCCCGCCGTACGACGACTCGCTCGAGCCGGCCGAGGCGGTGCTGGCGTTCGTCCCCGCCACCGCGACGACCGTGACGGTCACCGACTTCGACGAGGTGCGGGCCCAGCTCGGCGTCCCGGACCTCACCAGCGACGACCTGATGACCGACCGGTTCGCGTTCTGGGAGCGCGCCGACGCGGTGGCGCCTCTGCTGACCGAGGGCCTGCTCCGCCCGTACGCCAGCGAGCTCTGGCTCGACCACGACTTCAGCCAGGACGACGTCGACTGGGAGGCCCGGTTCACCGGTCCCGACGGCAGCGGCTTCGTCCTCGGGATGCGGCCGGACCTCGACCTCGACCGGGTCGCCGGCGCGATCGAGGCCGGGGTGGGCCCGCTCGCCGACGCCGAGCTGCTGCGCGACGCCGGCCTGGTCGTGTCCGGGGTCCCGGAGCCCGAGGAGCCGGTGTGGGCCAACGACGAGGCCTGGGCGGAGCTGCTCCCCGACGACCCGGCCGCGGCCACCTACCTGCGCCAGGGCTGCGTGCCGCTGGAGCAGGCGCTCGGCCCCGACGCCGACGCCGAGGTGCAGGGCGAGGTGCTCGCCGCGGTCCCGGTCACCAGCCTCGACGAGCTCGACCGCTTCGCGGTCGCCTTCGGCGACAACAACGCGACGGTGCGGCTCGGGTCGGGGCGCGACGACCTCTTCACCCGGGTCGCGGCGGGCCGGGCCTGGCCGGTGCCCGACTTCGGCCGCCACTTCCGCGACGGGGTCGGGGACCCGGGAACGGGACGGATCGGGTACGCCGTACCCGACCCGCCCCGCGCCGCCCGGCTCACGCTGCTCGAGGAGCTGCCGTTCGCCATCTGCCCCGACGTGCTCCCGATACCGGAGCCGACCGGCCTCTGAGCCGGCCCCGCCCCCGGAGGGGCCGGTCAGAGCTGTGGCGAGATCAGCAGCGTGGTGTCGTCGACCCAGGTCACGGTGTTCCCCGGCCCCACGGTCTCCACGACGCTGTTCGCGATGTCGACAAGGTGAACCTCGTCGCCGGCCACGAAGGCGACCCTGCTGCCGTCGGGAGAGACCGCAGGATCCCTGATCCCGCGCTCGTCCCGGGCGAGCGTCGAGCGGGTACCGTCCGGGTCCACGACGTCGAGGCGGGGACCGGCGAAGCCGCCCTCGTAGGGCTCGACGACCAGGAGCCGCTCCCCGTCAGGGAACCTCTGTGGGTAGGTCGCGTTCCTCTGCAGGAGCCGCGGCTCCCCGCCCTCGGCCGCGACCGTCCAGGCGTCCCACTTCGTCGCGTGACCGGCGCTGCGCGGCAGGTGGAAGAGGACCTCGTCTCCGGCGGGTGAGAACTCGGGCGCGACCCACCACCAGGCGGCCTCGTCGATGGGCAGGTCCAGCACGCGCCGCGCCTCGTCGCTCTCGAGCACGAGCTCACCGACGTCGAGCTGCCCGCCACCGCGCAGCTGGTAGAGCAGGATCTCGCCGTCGGGGTGCCATGAGGCGCCGTAGGCCTGCTTGCCCTCGGGGAGCGACCTGAAGGCGGGTTCCGAGGCGTCGAGCGGGGCCGTGCCCATCACGTCCAAGGACGAGCAGCTGCCGCTGTAGCAGGTCGTCCACACGGCCTCGCCGGCATCGTTCACGTCGAAGTACACGTAGGCGCCCGGGACCAGGTCGGCCGGAACCGGGTCGAACGGCAGCGCGGTGCGCTCCCCGCTGGGCAGGTCCAGCAGGTGCGGGCCGTCCGTGACCGACGTGACCGGCGGGTCGTCCTGACCCACGGGGCCGGGAGCGGGGGTCTCGGTGGCAGGGTCGTTCCAGACGGTGACCCCGGCGACGACCGCGGCGGCGACGCCGGCCGCGGCGGCGACCAGGCCGACCCGGCGACGCCCGGTGTGCCTGGTCCTCTCGATCTCGTCGTCCAGTCGACGGCGAGCAATGGTGGTGTCGACAGCCATGGCGGCGGCCTCCTCGTGCAGGATCTCGCGGAGGACCGGGCCGAGGGCCTCGGGGCGCGTGCTCACGGTCGTACCTCCAGTGCGGTGGCCAGCGCGGCGAGGCCGCGCGAGGCGTGGGTCTTGACCGAGCCGGCACTGATGCCCAGCTCGGCCGCGATCTCGGCCTCGGAGAGGTCGAGGTAGTAGCGCAGCACCAGCACCTCGCGCTGCCGGTGCGGGAGCCCCCGCAGCCGGCTCAGGACGTCCGCCCGCTCGTCGCTCGGCCCGAACTCGTCACGGCCCGGCACTCGCTCGGGGTCCACCCCCGGGGCTGCGTGGAGTCGCACCACGCGGCGGCGCCGCAGCTGGCTCCGCGCCCCGTTGAGCACGCAGGAGCGCACGTAGCGGTAGGCGTCGTGGGGGTCGCGCAGCGAGCGCCACCGCCGGTAGAGGTTGGTGAAGGCCTCCATCACGACGTCCTCGGCCGACGCCTGGTCGTCGACCAGGAAACGGGCGAGCCGGACCAGCTGGGGATAGGCGGTGTCGAAGACCTCGGCGACGACCCCGTCGCGGTCGGCCGGGCCCTCGGCCAGCACCTCGTGCCGGGCCGGGACGTCTCCGCGTCCGCTCGGTCGCCACATGGTCTCGCCTCCGGCAGCTCCGGCCCCGGCGGACGGTGCACGCCGTGGACTCGGTGCGCCGGGAGCGCCTCGGTAGGTGTGCATGTCCCCGGTGACGTCGGGGGACGGGTCCTCGTTGACAGGGTCGCCCGACTCGCTCGTTCTCGCCGGACTGGTCTGGACAGCGGGCCGTCGGGCCCTCCGTAGGATCGTCCCGTGTCCGATCCGAGCCCCTGGCAGCCCAGCCGCTGGCCGGCCCACCTTCTCGCGCTCGTCCTGGTCGGCGCAGCAGGGCTCCTCGGCTACTGGCAGTACGACGCGTGGCAGGCGCAGCGCGAGGCGGAGGCCACCGACCTGACCCTGACCGAGCCGGTGCCGGTGGACGAGGCGATGGGGCCCGACGACCCCTTCCCCGGCGACAGCGTGGGACGGCCGGTGATCCTCGACGGGACCTGGGTGCCCGAGGCGACGGTGCTGGTGTCCGGGCGCGAGCGCGACGGTGTCGAGGGCTACTGGGTGCTGACGCCGCTGGCCGTCGGCGGACCGGACGCCCCGGCGATGCCCGTCGTCCGGGGCTGGACGGCGACCACGACCGACGTGCCCCCGCCGCCCGAGGGCCGCGCCGAGCTGGTGGCGTGGCTCCAGCCGCCGGAGGGGTCGGGCATCCCCGACGACGACCGCACCGACGACGTGATCCCCGAGGCGCGGACCGCCGACCTGGTGCAGCGGGTCGACCAGGACCTGTACGGCGCCTACGCCGTGGTCGCGGACGAGGCCGCCCCCGGCGCGTGGCCGGTCGGGGCCGACGCGGTCAACCCCGGGACCGAGGGCCTCGAGGCCGCGAGCCTCGAGCAGCTGCCGGAGGTCGGGCGGTTCACCGCGCTGCGCAACCTGCTCTACGCAGTGGAGTGGTGGCTGTTCGGCCTCTTCGCGGCGTTCATCTGGTGGCGCTGGGTGCAGGACGCCCGGAACGTGCAGTCCTCCCCCGACCGGATACCGTCGGACGCGTGAAGTCCGCGCTCGCCCGCTACCGGTTCATGGCCACCGTCGTCGGGATCCTCCTCGTCGTGCTGTGCCTGATCGGCGTCCCCCTGGCCAACTTCGACGGCACCGGCATGTGGGGCGTCTTTCCCAGCACCCCGGAGCTCTTCCCGACCGGCTCGACGGCGCACGACGTCGGCGAGGCGATCACGACGTACCTCGGCGTGGCGCACGGCTGGCTCTACATGATCTTCCTGGTGACCGCGTTCCTGCTGTCCCGCAAGGCCGGCTGGGAGCCGTCGTTCACCCTGGTGACGCTGGTGAGCGGCACCGTGCCGGTGCTCAGCTTCTGGGCCGAGCACCGCGCCACCGAGCGGGTCCGCCGCGAGCACGCGGAAGAACTGGTTCCCAGGGCGTGACCCCGGGCGGGCGCGGAGGCCGGAGCGGAGATGGTGTCGTGACGACCGCGTTCGTGCTGGGTGGTGGGGGCGTCCTCGGCGCCGTCGAGGTCGGCATGCTCCGGGCGCTGCTCGAGCGGGGCGTCGTGCCCGACCTCGTGGTCGGCACCAGCGTCGGCGCCCTCAACGGTGCGCTGGTCGCGCGCGACCCCTCGCTCGGCGTGGTCGACCGGCTCACCGAGCTGTGGCAGCAGGCGGCGGCCGGGCGGGAGGTGTACGGCGACCGCCGGTTGCGCACCGTCCGCCGGGCGGTGGCGACCGGCACCCACATCTTCTCCCCCGTGCCGCTGCGGGAGCGGCTCGAGGACGAGTTCGGCGACGCCAGGATCGAGGACCTCCCGGTCCGGTTCCAGGTGTGCGCCGCCAGCATCGAGCGGGCGGCCGAGCACTGGTTCGACCGGGGCCCACTCGTGGACGCCGTCCTCGCCAGCGCCGCGGTGCCGGGGCTGCTGCCGCCCGCCCGGGTGGGCGACGAGCACTTCCTCGACGGTGGCATCGTGAACTCGATCCCCGTCGGCCGCGCCGTCGAGCTCGGGGCCACCCGGCTGTTCGTGTTGCAGGTCGGCCGGATCGACCGGCACCTCAAGCCGCCGCGGCGACCGTGGGACGTCGCCCGGGTCTCGTTCGAGATCGCCCGCCGGCACCGGTTCGCCAAGGAGATGGCCGAGCTCCCCGCCGAGGTCGAGGCCCACGTGCTCCCGGCGCGCGGCACCTCCCGCCGCGACGACTCGGTCCTCGCCTTCCGCGACTTCGGCTCGGTCCAGCGCCGCATCGACCGTACCTACCAGGCCAGCGCGGAGTACCTCGACACCTGGGGGAACCTCGACGGACGTGGCGACCGGGAGGCCGGCGCGTGAGCCCGGCGGCCCGGTGGCTGCTGCGCCGCCTCGTCGTGGCCCCGGCCGTGATCCTGCTGACGGCGTTCCTGTGGGTGACGCTGCCGTTGTGGCTGATCGGCGCCGCCGCGCTGTCCCCCCTGCTGCCCGGACGCTGGCGGGCGTTCCGGCTGCTGTGGGTCGTCATCCTCTACGCCACCTGCGAGACGCTGCTGCTGGTGATCATGCTGGCGCTCTGGGTGTCCTCCGGGTTCGGCTGGCGGATGCGCTCGCCGTACTTCGAGGGGATCCACTACGACCTGGTGCAGGGCGTGATGTGGGTCTTCTTCCGCGAGGCGCGCCGGGTGCTGAACCTGTCGATCGCGACGGACGGCCCGGCGCCGGACGCCCACCCGGGGGTGCCGATCCTGGTCTGCTGCCGGCATGCCGGGCCCGGCGACTCCTTCACCCTGATCCACGCGCTGATGCACTGGTACGACCGTGAGCCCCGGGTGGTGCTCAAGGACACCCTCGCCTGGGACCCCGCGATCGACGTGATCCTGCGGCGGATCCCGGCGCGCTTCATCACGCCGACGCCGGGCGTCAGCGTCGACATCGAGAGCCAGATCGCCGCGCTGGCCACGGGTCTCGACGAGAACGACGCGTTCGTGATCTTCCCCGAGGGCGGCAACTTCACCCCGGAGCGTCGGCAGCGGGCGATCGACCGGCTGCGCAAGCTCGGTCTCGAGGGGATGGCCCGGCGGGCGGAGGAGATGACGAACGTCCTCGCGCCCCGGCCCGGCGGGGTGATCGCCGCGCTCGACGCGGCGCCGGAGGCCGACGTGGTGCTGGTCGCCCACACGGGGCTCGACCACCTGCTCACCGTTGCCGACCTGTGGCGTGAGCTGCCGATGGACAAGCGGCTGGTGATGCGCTGGTGGCACGTGCCGCGGGAGGAGATCCCGGCCGACCGCGACGCCCGCATCGACTGGCTCTACGACTGGTGGGAGCGGATCGACACCTGGGTGGAGACGAACCGGCCGGAGGATCTCTCCTCCGGCCGGTCCGGTCGCTAGCGGGTCGCCGACTACTTGTCGCGGGCGTCCTCGTCGATGGTCACCTCTTCGGCCGGGTTGTCCGGCGTCGTGACCGAGTGGGGCTTCTCCGCGGAGTCGGCCAGCGCCTCGTCCGGCGAGGAGCCGCCCTCGTCGTCGGCGGGCTCCTCGGCGGCGGCCGGCGGCGGGGTCGGGACGTACGACGACTGCCACTGTCCCTCGTCGGAGCCCTTGAGCTTCTTGGCGGCGAACGCGGCCGCGGCGCCGAGGCCGCCGAGGAGCAGCAGCTTCTTGAGCTTGCCGCCCTTCTTGCGCTTCTGCTTCGTCTCGCCGCTCAGCTCGGCCATCTTGGCCGCGGCGAGCTCCCGGCCGACCTGGGCCTTCTCGGCGGCGAGGTCACGGGCGAGCGCGGACTTCTCGGCCGCGATGGCGGCACCCAGCGCCGCCTTGTCGGCGGCGACCGCGGCGCCGCTCGCGATTGCCGGGCCGGCCTTGGCACGGGCGTCGGCGAGCGCGGGGCCGGCCTTCTCACGGGCCTCGGCGATGACCGGAGCCGCCTTCTCACGGGCCTCGGCGATGAGCGGCAGCGCCTTGTCCCGGGCCGAGGTGACGGCCGACTCGAGCTGCGGCCTCACCGACTCCACGTAGTCGACGGCCTGGTCCATCAGAGTCTTCTTCCTGCGAAGGCGCATGGCGTGGTGCTTCCTCTCGTCGGGTGCTCCCATTCGACCATGTTTCCGGCCCCTCGTGCACGGTCACCACTCCCAACGGGCACCCCACCAACCGGCGGGCTGCTTGTGGCGTCGTGGGAGGATCGGGGGCACGTCCACACAGTCGACATCCCCGACGTACCCACCGAAGCGAGAGGTAGTCATGGCTGACCTGAAGGCCATCCTGAAGACCAACAAGGGTGACATCACGATCACCCTCTTCCCCGACCACGCGCCCGAGACGGTCGCCAACTTCACCGGGCTCGCCGAGGGCACGAAGGACTACGACGCCGGCAACGGCCGGTCCGGCCCGTTCTACGACGGCCTCGGCTTCCACCGCGTGATCGATGGGTTCATGATCCAGGGCGGCTGCCCGCTCGGCACCGGCACCGGCGGCCCGGGCTACACCTTCAAGGACGAGCCGCACCCCGAGCTGGTCTTCGACAAGCCCTACCTGCTCGCCATGGCCAACGCCGGCCCGGGCACCAACGGCTCGCAGTTCTTCATCACCGTCGGCGCCACCACCTGGCTGAACTTCAAGCACACCATCTTCGGTGAGGTGGCCGACCAGGCCGGCCGCGACGTGGTCGACGCGATCGCCAAGACCCCCACCGGCCCGGGTGACCGCCCGATCGACCCGGTGGTCATCGAGTCGGTCGAGGTCGTGCGCTCCTGACCAGCCACCCGACGCCCGAGACCGGGGTGCCGACCTGCTACCGGCACCCCGGCCGGGAGACGTACATCAGCTGCCAGCGCTGCGAGCGGCCGATCTGCCCCGACTGCATGCGCGACGCCGCCGTGGGGTTCCAGTGCCCCGGCTGCGTCGCCGAGGGCGCGAAGACGACCCGCAGCGGCCGGACGGCGTACGGCGGCATCCGGCCGGGCAACCCCGGCCTCACCTCGCTGGTGCTGATCGTCGTCAACGCCGCGGTCTGGCTGGTGCTCAGCGGCACCGGCCGCTACCGCAGCGAGCTCTACAGCCGGCTCGCGCTGCTCCCGGAGGGGCGGTGCGTGCCGACGGGGAGCCCGGAGCAGTACTTCCCCGGCATCCCCAACGAGCAGATCTGCGACCTGCAGGGCCAGCAGTGGGTCAGCGGTGTCGCCGACGGCGCCTGGTGGCAGCTGCTCACCAGCGCCTTCACCCACGTCGAGCTGTGGCACATCGGCTTCAACATGCTGGCGCTGTGGATCCTCGCGCCGCAGCTGGAGCAGGCGGTGGGCCGGGCCCGGTTCCTCGCTCTCTACTTCCTGTCGGCCCTCTCCGGGTCGACCCTCGTCTACTGGCTCGCCGCCCCGCAGGGCTCCACCCTCGGCGCGTCCGGGGCCGTCTTCGGCCTGCTCGGGGCGCTGCTGGTGCTCGCCCACAAGGTGCGCGGCGACGTCCGCGGCCTGCTGCTGTGGCTGGGCCTGAACGCCGTCATCACGGTGATGGTCCCCAACATCTCCTGGCAGGGCCACCTCGGCGGCTTCCTGGGCGGCCTCGCGATCTGCGCGGTGCTGGTCCACTCCCCGCGCCGCCACCGCACCGCCTGGCAGGTCGCCGGCCTGGCGCTGATCGCCGTCGTGCTCGCCGCGGCGCTGGTGGCGCGCACCCTCGTGCTGGCCTGAGCCCGGGGCCCGGACCCGGGCGGCACAGCCGTGCCGCTGCACCGCACGAGTCACAGCGGCATCACGGCGCGTAGCCGACTTTCCACACCTGTGAAGGAGAATGTGGAGAACTACCCCCATGTAATTCACAGGACAATCCACAGGTGTGAGTTGTTGGCTGTGGGCGGCTGACCCGTGCAACCGCGGGCCGAAATGCCAACCGCCCCGGTCCGGGGACCGGGGCGGAGTGTGGATACCTGTGGATTCTGTGGACAAGCCCGTTCACATGGCGTGGTTCACACCGCTCACGGGCCGGGCGTCACTCCCAGCGGGTGGCGTAGGTGAAACCGACCGCCATCAGCGCGATGCCGACGACCAGGTTGTACTGGCCGAGGTCGTTGAAGACCGGCAGGGCGCTGAGGTCGTCGGAGAAGACGTAGTAGGTGCAGATCCACAGCAGGCCGACGATGAAGCAGCCGAGCATGCCGACCACGACGCCGCGGCCGCGGCCGAGCGGGGTTCTGGGGTGGGCGGCCACGGCGAGGCCCAGCATGATCGCGCCCAGGCCGATCAGGTAGTTCCAGTCGCCGAGGTCGGCCATGAAGGCCGGACCGCCCGGCTCGGGCGCCGGGAAGACGGTGGGGTCGACGCGCACCGCGAGGTAGAACCAGGCGGTCCAGGCGATGCCGCCCACGGCCAGCACCAGGGCGATGATGAACCGCACCGAGAACAGCGGCCCCGTCGTCGAGTCGGCGAAGTCCGCCTTGGCCTTCGGCTTGGTCACGTGCACTCCTCGATCGGGGTCCTTCGGGCGGGGGCTAGCGTAGTCGCCATGACCCCGGGATCCCACGCGAGGGCCGACGAGCCTGTGCCCTCTGGGCCGCCGCCTCGCCGGCCGTGGACGGCGTGGCGACTCGGCACCCCCGCCGTGGTCCTCGTATGCGGGGCCCTGTTCGTGGTCAGCGCCAGCAACAGCGAGGGCACCGACCTGCGCCCGGGTCGCTACACCGACCTCGCGTCGCTGGTCGAGGCCGAGAGCGAGCAGTACGCCGCCCTCGAGGCGCGCGTCCAGCAGCTCGACGCCGAGGTGGAGCAGCTGACCGAGACGGTGGACGACACCGGCGTACGCCGCTTCCAGCAGCGCATCGAGGAGATCGACGACCCCGCGGGGCTCACGCCCCGGTCGGGGCCGGGGGTGACGGTCACCCTCTCCGACGCGCCCGAGGACGTCATCAACTCGAGCACCCGTGACCTCAACCTGCTGATCGTCCACCAGCAGGACATCCAGGCGGTCGTCAACGCGATGTGGAAGGGCGGCGCCACGGCCGTGACCATCCAGGGCCAGCGCGTCGTCTCCACGACCGGCATCAAGTGCCAGGGCAACGCCGTGCTGCTGCAGGGCGTCCCCTACCCGCAGCCCTACGTCATCTCCGCCGTCGGCGACCAGGGCGAGCTGCTCGAGGCGATCGCCAACGACGACTACCTCGAGGTCTACCGCGAACAGGCGGCCGTGCCCGACATCTCCGTCGGGTGGGAGCAGGAGGTCGAGGACTGGATCCAGGCCCCGGCGTTCGAGGGCCTGCTCGACCTCAGCTACGCCGAGCCCCTGCGCTGACCCTCAGTCGCGCCGGCCGGGCGCGGCCGGCCGCTCCTGCGGGCTCGGCGAGTCCGTCGGGACCGTGGGGCCGTCGGTGGGGTCCTCGGTGGGCGAGGGCTCCTCGCTGGGCTCCTCCTCGTCCTCGACGGCCGACACCACGATCGTGACCGTCGAGCCCTCGCCGGCCTCCTCGCCGCCCTGCGGGCTCTGGTCGACGACCGTGCCCTTGGGCTCGTCGGTGTCGGTCGTCTCGACGACCCGCGGCTCGAAGCCCGCGTCGCGCAGCGTCTGCTCCGCCTCCTGCCGCTGCAGGCCGACCACGTCCGGGACCTCCTCGGGCCCGTCGGAGTAGATGACGGTGACGGTGCTCCCCTCGGGGACGCTCTCGCCCGGCGCCGGGTCCGTCTGCAGCACCTGGCCCGCCGGCTCGTCCGACTCGCGCTCCTCGAACTTCACCCTCAGTCCGCGGTCCGCGAGCGTGGCCCGGGCCTCGGAGCGCTGCTGGCCGATGACGAACGGCACCTCCACGACGGGCTTGCCGCTGGAGACGACGAGGTCGACCTCGGTCCCGGGAGGCACGAACTGGTCGCGGTTGGGGTCCTGCTCGAGGACCTCGTCCTTCTTGGCGTCGGAGTCGGGCCGGTAGGTCACCTCGCCCACCCCGAGCCCGGCGTCCCCGATCTCGGCGCGGGCGTCCGCCTCCGAGAGCCCGATGAGGTTGGGCATCCGGACGTCGTCCGGCACCTCCTCGAAGAGCTGGTTGCCGAGCCAGACGGCGGCCGCGAGCAGCGCGGCCAGCACGAGGGCGATGAAGACCCAGAGGCCGCCGCGGCTGCGGCGCTCGTCCTCCTCGACCGTCGGCGTGACCGTGGTGCCGTCGGGGCCGTCGTGACCGGTCGCCGCCGGGATCACCGACGTCGCCGGCACCGGCGGCAGCACGGCCTGGACGGGCCGGCCGGCGAGGTAGCGCTCGATGTCGCTGCGCATCGCCGCTGCGCTCTGGTAGCGGTCCTCGACGCGCTTCGCCAGCGACTTCATCACGATGGCGTCGAGCTCGGGCGGCAGGTCGGTGTCGTGGTCCGACGGCGGGGCCGCCGGCTCCCGGACGTGCTGGTAGGCGACGGCGACGGGGCTGTCGCCCACGAACGGCGGCCGGCCGGTGAGGAGCTCGTAGAGCAGGCAGCCCGCGGAGTAGACGTCGGACCGGGAGTCCACGGTCTCGCCGCGGGCCTGCTCGGGCGAGAGGTACTGCGCGGTGCCGACCACGGCCGCGGTCTGCGTCATGGTCGAGGAGGCGTCGGAGATCGCACGGGCGATGCCGAAGTCCATGACCTTGACGTCGCCGGTCGGCGTGAGCATGACGTTGCCGGGCTTGATGTCGCGGTGGATGATCCCCGCGCGGTGGCTGTAGTCGAGCGCCGAGAGGACGCCGCTGGTGATCTCCAGCGCCCGCTCCGGCAGGATCTTGCGGCCCTCCCGCAGGATGTCGCGCAGCGTCCGGCCGGCGACGTACTCCATCACGATGTAGGGCTGCGCGACGCCGGAGCCGTCCGTCGCCGGCTCCTCGCCGGTGTCGTAGACGGCGACGATGGCCGGGTGGTTGAGCGACGCCGACGACTGCGCCTCGCGCCGGAAGCGCGCCTGGAAGGTCGCGTCGCTGGCGAGGTCGGTGCGCAGCCGCTTGACCGCCACGGTTCGGCCGAGCCGCGTGTCCTGGCCCTTGCGGACCTCGGCCATGCCGCCCCGGCCGAGCAGCTCGCCGAGCTGGTAGCGGCCGCCGATCAGCTGTCCGGCGCTCATGCGGCCTCCTCGGTCTGGGGCGAGGTGTCACCGTCGCTGGGCTGCGTGGTCGACCCCGCCTCGCCTCCCGCCGGCGAGGCGGGAGGCGACGTCGGCTCGGTCGCGGTGGGCGCCTGGGTCGTGGGCTGCTCGGTGGGGGTCGGCGAGGGACTCTCCGTCGGGGTCTCGGTGGGGGCCTCGGTCGTGGGCTCCTCGGTCGGCGTCGGCGAGGGGCTCTCGGTGGGCTCCTCGGTCGTGGGCTCCTCGGTGGGCTGCTCGGTCGGCTCCTGCGTGGGCTCCTCCGTCTGCCGCGGCCGCTCCCGCTCGGAGGTGGTCGGCTCGGTCGGGTCCGGCTCCTCGTCGTCGCCTCCGGCGAGCACGACGAGCAGCACGACCGCGGCGACCACCGCGGCCGCGAGCAGCAGCCACAGCCACAGCCGCTTCCCGGGCCCGCCGCTGGTCGGCCCGGACGGCCCGGTCGCCGCGGCCGGAGCCACCGTGGTCGCACCGGTCGGCGGGACCGAGCCCATGACCTGGGTGGCCGGCTCGGCGGCAGCCGCACCTGCGGCAGCGGCGCCGGCGCCGGCGGCCGCAGCAGCCGCACCCGCCACCGAGGACGGGTCGCGCAGCGCCGCAGCGAATGCGGTGGCGTCAGGGAAGCGGTCCTCGGGCGACTTGGACATGGCCCGGCGGACCACGGCGGCCAGGTCGGCGGGCACGTGGGACGGCAGGTCGGGCACCGGCTCGCGCAGGTGCATCAGCGCCGTGGCGACCGCGGTCTCGGCGACGAAGGGCCGCTCACCCGCGAGGCACTCGAAGGCCACCACGCCGAGCGAGTAGACGTCGCTGGCCGGCGTCGCCGTGCCGCCCTGCGCCTGCTCCGGGGAGAGGTACTGGGGCGTGCCCATGACCTGGCCGGTCTCGGTCAGCGCCATGCCCTCGGTCGCGCGGGCGATGCCGAAGTCGGTGATCTTGACCGTCCGGTCGGGCGTCACCAGCAGGTTGGCCGGCTTCACGTCGCGGTGGACGATGCCGGCAGCGTGGGCGGCGCCGATCGCGTCGGCGGCCTGCGCCATCAGGTCGCGGGTGGCCTCGGTGTCGAGCGGCTGCCCCGGGCGCAGCAGCGCCGACAGCGGCTGGCCGTCGACCAGCTCCATCACGAGGTAGGGCCGGTGGACCCCCGATCCGTCGGTCGGGGTCGCCTCGCCCACGTCGAACACCGAGGCCACCCCGGGGTGGTGCAGCGACGCAGCGTGCTGCGCCTCGGTCTCGAACCGGGAGCGGAACGTCGGGTGGTCGGCGTACTCGGCCTTGAGCAGCTTGACCGCGACCTCGCGGCCCAACGCGGTGTCGGTGCCGCGCCAGACCTCGCCCATGCCGCCGGTGGCGATCCGGGAGTCGAGGCGATAGCGGCTCGCCGCGTCGACGAACTCGCCCGGTCCGAGGGTGCTCACCGGATCACCGCCTCCATGATCCGCTTGGCGATCGGGCCGCCGAGCGCGCCGCCGGCGATCTCGCCGCTCGGGATGTCGGCCCGCTGGATCATGACCGCGACCGCGACCTGCGGGTCGTCGGCCGGCGCGAAGGAGACGAACCAGGCGTACGGCGCCTGCCCCTCGACGCCGCTCTGGGCGGTGCCGGTCTTGCCGGCCACCTGCACGCCGGGGATGGCAGCGGGCGAGGCGGTGCCGTTGGAGACGGTGGACACGAGCATCTCGGTCAGCGCGGACGCCGTCTCCGGCGACACGGCCCGGGACAGCTCCGTCGGCTCGGTCTTCTCGAGGACGTCGAGCTCGGGCGAGCGGACCTCGTCGACGACGTACGGGCGCATCACGACGCCGCCGTTGGCGACACCGGCTGCCACCATCGCCATCTGCAGCGGGGTGGCGGTCAGGCTGCCCTGGCCGAAGCCGGCGAGCGCGGTCTGCGGCGCGTCGAGGTCGTCGGGGTAGCGCGAGGGCGCCTGCGAGGGCAGGTCCTCGAGGTAGCGGGAGTTCCAGCCGAAGGCCTCGGCCTGCTTCTGCATGTCCTCGGCGCCGACCTCGTCGGCGAGCGCCGCGAAGGTGGTGTTGCAGGACTGCTCCATCGCCTGGCGCATCGGAATCCGGTCGGTGCCGCAGGCGCGTCCGCCGTTGGTGACGACGTTGGACTCGCCGGACGTGAGCGGCAGCTGGTAGCGGTCGCCGCCGGGCACCAGCGCGTCGGCGCCGGAGTAGTTCCCGCTCTCCAGCGCGGCCGCGGCGGTGACGATCTTGAACGTCGAGCCCGGCGGCAGCGTGGTCTGCACGGCGCGGTTCAGAAGAGGCTGGCCCGGGGCGTCCTCGAGCTCCTCGGCGGCCTCGGCGACCGCGCGCAGGTCGTGGTCGGCGAGCCGGTTCGGGTCGAACGACGGCGTGGAGACCATCGCCAGGATCTTGCCGGTGGCCGGCTCGAGCGCGACGACCGAGGCCTCGATCTGCCCGCTGCCGAGGGCGGGGTTCTCTGTGAGCCCCTCCCACGCGGCGTCCTGCGCCGCCTGGTCGATGGTCAGCTGGACGCTGCCGCCCTTGGGGGAGGCGTTGGTCAGCAGGTCCGCGAGCCGGGTCACGAAGAGCAGCGAGTCGTCACCCGAGAGCACGTCGTTCTGCGATCGCTCGACGCCGGTCTGGCTGAAGTAGGAGAACCAGCCGGTGGTGTGGGCGTACTTGAACGGCTGGTCGTAGGTGCGCTGCCACTCGTACTGGTCGTCGGACTCGACGCTCTCGGCCACGGGCTCGCGGCCGACCAGGATGGCGCCGCGCTCCGCGGAGAACGCCGCCTCGATGACCCGCCGGTTGCGCGGGTCGTCGCCCAGGCCGTCCGCCCGGTAGTACTGCAGGTAGGTGGCGTTGAGCATCAGCGCCAGGAACAGCAGCAGACAGAAGATCGACAGCGTGCGGATCGGCTTGTTCATCGCTGGACCTTCACCACCTGGGTCATCTCGGCGTCGGCTTCGGAGTCGTCGACGTCGAGCGAGGGCGCGGGTCGGCGGGCCTGGTCGGAGATGCGCAGGAGCAAGGCGATGATCACCCAGTTGGCAACGAGGGACGAGCCGCCGTACGAGAGGAACGGCGTGGTGAGACCGGTGAGCGGGATGAGGCGGGTGACGCCGCCGATGACGACGAACACCTGGAGCGCGAGGACGGCCGCGAGTCCGGCGGCCACCAGCTTGCCGAAGCCGTCGCGGCACACCAGTGCGGCCCGCAGCGCGCGCTCGACGAGCAGGCCGTAGAGCAGGATCACGGCGATGACGCCGGTCAGGCCCAGCTCCTCGCCGAGCGCGGCCACGATGAAGTCGGACTCGGCGAACGGGATCCGCTCCGGGCTTCCCTCGCCGAAGCCGCGGCCGGTCAGACCGCCCCACGCCATCCCGAACATCGCCTCCACGATCTGGCCGCTGCCCGGCGTCTGGTCGTAGTAGGGCATCGGGTCGAGCCAGATGTTGACGCGGTTCCGGACGTGGCCGAACAGCTGGAAGGCGATCGCCGCGCCGCCGAAGAAGAGCAGCCCGCCGACGACCAGCCAGCCCGGGCGCTCGGTGGCGACGTAGAGCATCACCAGGAACAGGCCGAAGAACAGCAGGCTGGAGCCGAGGTCGCGCTGGAACACGAGGATGCCGAGGCTGACCAGCCACATCGCGAGGATCGGGCCGAGGTCGCGCCCACGCGGCAGGTCGACGAAGAGCAGCCTGCGGCCGGCCAGGGCGAGGGCGTCGCGGTGGAGCACGAGGTAGCCGGCGAACGCGATGACCAGGAGCACCTTCGCGACCTCGCCCGGCTGGAAGCTGAACGGGCCGAGGCTGATCCAGATCCGCGCGCCGTTCACCTCCTTGCCGAGTCCCGGCACCATCGGCAGCAGGAGCAGCACGATCGAGGACAGCCCGAGCGTGTAGGTGATCCGCTGCAGCATCCGGTGGTCGCGCAGCAGCACCAGCGCCGCGAGGAACAGCACCACGCCGAGCGTCATCCACACCAGTTGCTGCTGGGCGAAGTCGTGCTGGGTGCGGCCGGCGCCCTCGTAGGCGAGGTCGAGCCGGTGGATGAGGGCGAGGCCGAGCCCGTTGAGCGCGGCCACCACCGGCAGCAGCACGGGGTCGGCGTACGGCGCGACCACCCGCACCACCACGTGGCAGGCGATCACGAGCGCGGCGAGCCAGCCGCCGTACCCGATGAGGTTCGTGGGGACCTCGCCCTGCACGCCGAGGCCGACTGCGGCGTAGGCGCCGATGCCGACGGCGAGCGCGAGGACGAGCAGGAAGAGCTCGGCCCCGCGGCGTCGCCGGTGGACGAAGCCGAGGAGGCTGTGGTTGCCGGTCTGCTGTGCCATGTCGTTCCCAGCCCCGCTCAGCCGCGTGCCGACTCGGTCGAGACGGTCTGGCGCGCGGCGAGGTTCTCGACGGTACGCCGGGCGTCGTCGAGGTCGCCCGCGTCGATGCCGCGCCGCACCTTGTCGGCGTCGAACTCGGAGAGCCGGTCGATCTCGACGTTGGTGGTCTCGTAGGGCGAGGACAGGTCGAGGCCCGGCAGGTCGGCGTTCAGCCCGCGGTAGATGGTGACCCTCCCGTCGTTCTCCCCCACGTAGTACTGGCCCTGGCTCCACGACCAGGCGGCGGCCGCGCCGATCCAGAGCAGCCCGACGACGATGAGGCCGACGAGCAGCCGCTTGGCCCACACGAAGCGGCGCGGCGCCCGCGGCGCGTAGCGCGCCTCCTCGGGGTCGATCGGGTCGGCCGGGATGGCGAACGGGACGTCGTCGGGGATGTCGGCGGCGACGGGCTCGAGCTCGCCGGTGTCGCCGGACCGGTGGCCGCGGAAGAGGCTGGTCATCCCGCCGCCGCGGCGGCGGCGCAGGTCGGCGACCGCGCCCACGAGCAGCGGCCGCACGTCGGCGGGCATCTCGCCGGTCACGACGTCGGCGACGATGCAGGTGACGTTGTCGGTGCTGCCGCCGTCGAGGCTGGCGCGGACCAGCTCGGTGGCGGCGAAGTCGGCGCTCCCGGTCGACAGGATGTCGGCGAGCCGGGCGTTGTCGAGGACCCCGGACGCGCCGTCGCTGCACAGCAGCAGCCGGTCGCCGACCTCGAGCTCGACGTGGAAGATGTCGGGCTCGGCCTCGTGGATGCCGTCGATGGCCTTGAGGATGAGGTTGCGGTGGGGGTGGACCCGCGCCTCCTCCTCGGTGATCCGGCCCTCGTCGATCAGCGTCTGCACGAAGGTGTGGTCGCTGGTGAGCTGGCTGATCTCGCCCTGGCGGTAGAGGTAGGCGCGGCTGTCGCCGACGTGGCCGATGACGGCCTTCTCGCCGTCGAAGAGCGCCACGGTCGCGGTGGTGCTGGTGCCGTTGAGGGCGGGCTCCTCGTCGACGAGCTCGCCGATCCGGTCGTGGGCGCGGTGCAGGGCGCCCGCGACCCGGGCGACCGGGTCGTCGGAGGGGGCCGCGTCGAGCCGGCGCAGCTGCTGGATCGCGGTGCTGGACGCGATGTCGCCGCGGGCGGCGCCGCCGACGCCGTCGCAGACGATGAGCGCCCAGGGGCCGGCGTACCCGGAGTCCTGGTTGTCCTTGCGGACCCGGCCGACGTCGGAGATCGCGGCGTAGTCGAGACGCACCCCGGTCACTTCCTGAGCTCGAGGGTCGTCTTGCCGATCCGCACCTGGGTGCCGAGGGTCAGCGTCGTCGGCTGGGTGATGCGGACGCTGCCGATGTAGGTGCCGTTGGTGGAGCCGAGGTCCTCGACGAACCACTGGTCGCCGGAGGCGGCGATCCGGGCGTGGCGGGTCGAGACGTAGTCGTCGTCGAGCCGGATGGCGGCGTCGGCCCCGCGGCCGATCAGGATCGGGGCGTCGTCGAGGCTCGCGGTCTCGCCGGCGTTGGCGCCGTCGACGACCACGACCTGGCTCGGGCTGCCGCGCCGCTTGGCCGGCTTGGCGGGCTTGGGTGCCTTCGCCTTGCGGCCGCCGGGCGACGGTGCGCGACCCGGCTCGGGCGCCCGCGCGCCGAACATGTCGGAGCGGACGACCGAGATCGCGGAGAGGACGAAGATCCAGAGGATGGCGAGGTAGGCCAGGCGGATCAGGAACAGCGTCAGCTCAGACATCCACGTCCTCCTGGATGACCGACACGGTCATCTCGGTGTTGCCGATCTTGACGGTGGACCCGTCGCGCAGTGCCGTGTGGGTGATGCGGTGGCCGTCCACGAGCATGCCGTTGGTCGACCCGAGGTCGCGCACACTGATCCGCAGGTCCTGGCCCTGGGACCCGGACATCGAGACCTCGAACTCCACGTGACGGCGACTCACGCCCGGGTCGTTGATCCGGATGTCGGCCTCGGTGCCGCGGCCCACCACGAGGCCCGGCGGCTGGAGCGGGTGGCGCGTCCCGTTGACCTCGAGCAGCGCCCGCGCCCGGGTCACCTGGGTGTGGGTGGCGCTTCCGGTCACCCGGGCCCGCGCGGTGCTGCGGATCCGGAACCGGCCGGTGGTCAGGTCGTCGGCCGCCTCGAACGCGATGGCGACCGGGCCCGGGAAGACGTAGCCCTGCGTGTCGGCGTGCTGCTGGACCTGCTTGGTCATCTCCTCGGCCATCGCCGAGTCGTACGGCGCGAGCCGGTCGAGGTCGGTCTGCGAGAGCTCGACGTGGAAGTCGTTGGGGACCATCCGCCGGTCGCGGGAGAGGATCTGGGTGTTGTTGTCGCACTCGCGCTGCAGCGCCGCCGCGATCTCCACCGGCTGCACGGCGCTGCGGAACGCGCGGGCGAAGGCCCCCGAGATCATCTGCTCCAGCTTGTGCTCGAACTTCTGGAGTCCGCCCATCGTCCGCCTCCTCTCCGCCAGTCGCTCGGTGCCCGGGACACGACCGACGGCTCGCCGGTCGAGCAAGTCGCACCGATCGTATCGGTGCCGGGGTGCAGCGTTTCCCGCCGCACCGCCGGGCAAACTGTGATGCTGCCCGGAGGTCGGCCAGAGGTCGGCCCGAGGTCGGCCGGAGGCCCGCCGCGGCGCCCGCCGTGCCGCCGGGCGACCCGGGTTTGGGGATGTCCGTGGGGCTGGGATAGCCTTGCCGGGCTTCAAGCGCGAGTGGCGGAATAGGCAGACGCGCACGGTTCAGGTCCGTGTGTCCGAAAGGACGTGGGGGTTCAACTCCCCCCTCGCGCACATGAGGCGAAGGCCCCGGCTCCGGCCGGGGCCTTCGGCATTTGCAGCCACGATGGCGACCCGAAGTGGTGTGACTTTCAACCAAACCCGTTTCGCGGTGGCGATCGCGGGTACGACCACCTCATGTCCAACACGAAGCTGCACTACACGGTCCCCGGTCTGAGCGAGTCCGACGCGACCCGCGTCGTCGAGCTCCTGCAGGACAGGCTGCACGCCTGCAACGACCTCCACCTGACGCTCAAGCACGTGCACTGGAACGTCGTCGGTCCGCACTTCATCGCGGTCCACGAGATGCTCGACCCGCAGGTCGACGCGGTGCGCGGCTTCGCCGACGACCTGGCGGAGCGCATCGCGACCCTGGGCGGCTCGCCGACCGGTACGCCGGGCGCGCTCGTCGAGGCCCGCTCGTGGGGTGAGTACAGCATCGGCCGCGCCACCACCCAGGAGCACCTCGCCGCCCTGGACCTCGTCTACAACGGCGTCATCACCAGCTACCGCGAGGGCATGAAGGAGCTCGCCGAGCTCGACCCGGTCACCGAGGACATGTTCATCGGGCAGACCGAGCAGCTCGAGCTCTTCCACTGGTTCATCCGGGCGCACCTCGAGGACAAGGGCGGTCATCTCGCGACCGAGGGTGCGACCTCCGAGCAGGAGGCTGCTCGCCAAGCCAGCTGACCCACGACACGGGGGCGGGCCGCCGCCGGCTCAGGAGGGAGCCGGCCGGCGGCCCCACTCGATCGACAGCTCGACCGCCTTGCGCCAGCAGGCGAGCTGCGCGGCACGGGTCTCGGGGGCCATGGTGGGGCGCCACTCGGCGGCCCGGTGCCACAGCGAGCGGAGCACCGCGCGGTCCGGCCAGTAGCCGACGCCGAGGCCGGCGGCGTACGCCGCCCCGAGGGCCACGCTCTCGGCCGCCAGGGGCCGCACGACGGGGACGTCGAGGACGTCGGCCAGGGTCTGCATCAGCAGGTTGTTCGCCGTCATCGCCCCGTCCACGGCCAGGAAGGCCATCGGTGCGCCGGCGTCGGCGTTCATCGCCTCCACCACGTCCCGGGTCTGCCAGGCCGTCGCCTCGAGCACCGCGCGGGCGAGATGGCCCTTGGTCACGTCGGAGGTGAGGCCGACCACGATCCCCCGCGCCTCCGTCTCCCAGTAGGGGGCGGTGAGGCCGGAGAACGCGGGGACCACGTAGCACCCCCCGTTGTCGTCGACCGTGCACGCCAGCGTCTCGATCTCGGCAGGCGTGCGAACCAGGTCGAGGCCGGAGCGGCACCACTCGACCAGTGCCCCGGCGACTGCCACCGACCCCTCGAGCGCGTAGACGGCGCCCTCCTCCTCCGTCGCGTAGGCGACCGTCGTGATCAGCCCGGAGCGCGACCGCACCGGTGCGCTCCCGGTGTTCATCAGCAGGAAGCTGCCGGTCCCGAAGGTGCACTTCGCGCGGCCGCGCTCGAACGCGGTCTGCCCGAACAGCGACGCCTGCTCGTCGCCGATGACCCCCGAGATGTGCAGGCCCGGCACCGCGTGGCGCGTCGTCCCGAAGTCGCCGACGCTGGGCCGGATCTCGGGGAGCATCGAGCGCGGGATGGCCATGCAGTCGAGCAGCTCGTGGTCCCACTGGAGGGTGGTGAGGTCCATCAGCATGGTCCGGCTGGCGTTGGTCACGTCGGTCACGTGCAGGCCGCCCGTGAGCTTCCAGACCAGCCAGCTGTCCATCGTGCCGAAGAGCAGGTCGCCGCGCTCGGCCCGCTCGCGCAGCCCGGGGTCGCTGTCGAGGATCCAGCGCAGCTTGGGGCCGGAGAACCAGCTCGCCAGCGGCAGGCCCGTCCGGCGGGTGAGCTCCGCGGCGTCGAAGCCGCTGGTCAGCTCGGCCAGGTTGGTGGCGGTGCGCGTGTCCTGCCAGACGACGGCCCGCGTCACGGGCCGGCCGGTGAGCCGGTCCCACACCACGACGGTCTCGCGCTGGTTGGTGATCCCCAGGCCGACGACCTGGTCGGCGGATGCTCCGGCGTCGGCGAGGGTCTGCGGCAGCAGGTGGCAGACGTGCTGCCAGATCTCCTCGGCGTCGTGCTCGACCCGGCCCGGCGCCGGGTGGTGCTGGCGGTGCCGGCGCTGGGCGGCCGAGACCATCCGGCCCTGCCGGTCGAACAGCAGGCACCGGGTCGTGGTGGTGCCCTGGTCGATGGCGGCGACGTAGCGCGTGCTCACCGGTCCCGCCCGTGGCCGAGCTCGCGGGAGATGGACCGGCCGGCGGCCACCACGTGGGTCGCCAGGTCCGGGCGGGGGCGGAGGCGCGCGTCGCAGAGCGACTCGACGGAGCCCAGGATGCCGACGGCTGCGACCACGTGTCCGGCCCGGTCCCGGACCGGGGCGGCGATGCCCACCTCCCCCGGCTGCTCCTCCTCCACGGCTGCGGCCCAGCCAGCCTCGCGGACGGCGGCGAGGTCTCGCAGCAGCCGGGACCGGTCGGTCTCCGTGCGGTACGTCAGGCTCTCGAGCTCGCCCGACCCGAGGGCCCGGACCGCACGCGGGTCGTGGGCCAGCAGCACCTTCCCCCACGCCGTCGCGTGCAACGGGAGCCGTGCCCCGGTCCTGACCTGCTGCTCGCTGCCGTCGGGGCGGAAGACGTGGTGGGCGACCTGCACCTCGCCCGCCGTGAGGACGGCGACGAGTGCGGCCTCACCGGTGCGGGCGGCGAGGGCGTCGGTCCAGCCCAGGGCCCGGCTGCGGATCTCGTGCACGTCGAGGCTCCGCGCGCCCAGCTCCCGCAGCCCGGCCCCGGCGACGTAGCACCCGGAGGCCGGGTCCTGGTCGACGAAACCCACCTCGCGCAGCGTCTGGAGCAGCCCGTGCGCGGTCGTCTTGGCCAGGCCCAGCGCGGTCGCCAGCTGGCCGAGGCTGGTGGGCCCGTCCTCGACCGCCAGCAGCTGCAGGATGGCCGCAGCGCGCGTGACGGACTGCACCCGGGATGCCATGCCGGACAGCCTTCCCCGTGTTCGGCATCGTCGAACGTCCGTCTTTCGGTGATGTCGAACGCGGCCCGTTGTCCAGATGCTCCGGGCCTCCTAGGGTCCCGCGGTCCGCGTCACCGCGAAGGGGAGAAGACCATGCAACGGCTCACCAGACGGACCCTGATGGGTGAACTGATCGCCGAGTTCGCCGGGACGATGATCCTGATCCTGTTCGGGGTCGGCGTGGTGGCGCAGGTGGTGACCAGCGAGGGTGCGCTGGGTGACCACGACTCGATCGCCTGGGCCTGGGGGCTGGGCGTCACGTTCGGCGTCTACACGGCGGCGCGGATCAGCGGGGCGCACCTCAACCCCGCGGTCAGCGTGGCGCTGGCCGCGTTCAGCGACTTCCCCTGGCGCAAGGTCGCACCCTTCGCGCTGGCCCAGACGCTGGGCGCCTTCGCCGCCGCCCTCCTGGTGCGCGTCCTGTACTCCGACGCGATCGCGGCCATCGACCCCGAGCACACCATCGCCACCCAGGGCATCTTCTCCACGCTCCCCGGCAACGGTGCGATGGACGTGAGCACGACGACGGCGTTCCTCGACCAGATCCTCGGCACGGCGATCCTGCTCTTCCTGATCCTCGCGGTCACCGACTCGCGCAACGACGCCCCCGTCGCCTGGATGGCGCCGTTCATCGTCGGCCTGATCGTCGTCGCCATCGGCATGGCGTGGGGCACGAACGCCGGCTACGCCATCAACCCGGCCCGTGACTTCGGTCCCCGGCTCGCGTCGTTCCTCACCGGCTACGAGACAGCGTTCGAGGACCAGTACGGCACCCTCTACTTCTGGGTTCCGATCATCGGACCGCTCATCGGTGGCCTTCTCGGCGCCGCTGCCTACAAGATGGGCATCTCCCGCTTCATGCCTGACGAGGACGAGCCCGGGGAGGTCGGGAAGATCCCGCTCGAGGAGCCCCGCGTCGACCGCGTCCCCACCGCGTCCCAGTCCAACTGACCGCACACCGAGAGGCTCACACCATGGCTGACTACGTCGGCGCCATCGACCAGGGCACCACCAGCACCCGGTTCATGATCTTCGACCACGGCGGCAACGAGATCGCCCGGCACCAGCTCGAGCACGAGCAGATCATGCCGAAGCCGGGCTGGGTCGAGCACAGCCCCTACGAGATCTGGGAGCGCACGAGCTCGGTGCTCAAGACGACGCTGGACCGTGCCGGCCTGGAGGGGTCCGACCTCGCCGCGCTGGGCATCACCAACCAACGCGAGACCACGGTGGTCTGGAACCGGAGGACCGGTCGTCCGTACTACAACGCGATCGTCTGGCAGGACACCCGCACCGACCGCATCGCGTCGGCGCTGGACCGCGACGGGCGGGGCGACGTGATCCGCCGCAAGGCCGGTCTGCCGCCCGCGACGTACTTCTCCGGCGGCAAGATCCAGTGGATCCTCGAGAACGTCGACGGGGTGCGGGAGGCGGCCGAGGCCGGGGACGCGATCTTCGGCAACACGGACAGCTGGCTGCTCTGGAACCTCACCGGCGGCACCCGCGGCGGCGTCCACGTCACCGACGTGACCAACGCCAGCCGCACCATGCTGATGGACCTCGAGACCCTCGACTGGGACGACGAGCTGCTGGAGATGTTCGGCATCCCGCGCCAGATGCTCCCCGAGATCCGGCCCTCCTCCGACCCGAAGTTCTACGGCCACACGCTCGAGGACGGCCCCCTCGGCGCCGAGGTCCCGCTCGCGGCGAGCCTCGGCGACCAGCAGGCCGCCATGGTCGGGCAGGTGTGCCTGAGGCCCGGGGAGGCGAAGAACACCTACGGCACCGGCAACTTCCTGCTGCTCAACACCGGCACCGAGCTGGTGCGCTCCGAGAACGGCCTGCTCACCACGGTCTGCTACCAGTTCGGCGACGAGGCGCCGGTCTACGCGCTCGAGGGGTCGATCGCGGTCACCGGCTCCGCGGTCCAGTGGCTCCGCGACCAGCTGGGGCTGATCTCCGGCGCAGCGCAGAGCGAGAGCCTGGCCCGTGAGGTGGAGGACAACGGCGGGGTGTACTTCGTGCCCGCCTTCTCGGGCCTGTTCGCCCCCTACTGGCGCTCCGACGCGCGCGGGGTGATCGTCGGGCTCTCCCGCTTCAACACCAACGCGCACATCGCGCGGGCAGCCCTGGAGGCGATCTGCTACCAGAGCCGCGACGTCGCCGACGCCATGGAGAAGGACTCGGGGGTGAAGCTCGAGGTGCTCAGGGTCGACGGCGGCGTGACGGCCAACGACCTGTGCATGCAGATCCAGGCCGACGTGCTGGGCGTCCCGGTCAGCAAGCCGGTGGTGGCGGAGACGACCGCCCTCGGTGCGGCGTACGCCGCGGGGCTCGCGGTGGGCTTCTGGAAGGACCACGAGGAGCTGCGGCAGAACTGGAACGAGGACAAGCGCTGGGAGCCCCGGTGGTCCGACGAGCAGCGCGAGGAGGGCTACCGCGGCTGGCGCAAGGCGGTGGACCGGACCCTCGACTGGGTCGACGTGGACTGACCAGGGTCAGCCGGTCGTGAAGGCGCCCCGGATCGCGGTGATGATCGCGTCCGGGGCGTCCTCCTGGATGTAGTGGCCGGCCTGCTCCAGCCGCACCAGGGTCGCCCCGGGGAAGGTCTGCTGCCACCGCGCGATGACGCTCTCGCGCCCCAGCGCGGGGTCCTGCTTGCCGAAGACGAGCAGTACCGGCTTGTCGGCGAGCCGGTCCTGCACCCGCTTCTCCAGCTCGGCCAGCCATGGGCCGGCGTCGCGGATCTGCCGCGGGAAGTTCGCGATGCCCCGGCGGGACTCGGGCGTCGGGACGACGGCCGAGTAGTGCCCGAACTCGGCCTCGCTGAGCCGCACCCGCAGCGTCCGTTTCATGAGCGGGCTGACGAAGAAGTTGCGCTGGGTGATCAGCCACTGCAGCGGCCGCGAGCTCATGACGGCGCTGAACGAGCGGAACAGGCGGGTGTCCGCCGGCCAGAACCAGGTGTTCCCCATGACCAGGCCGACCACGCGGTCAGGCCGCTGCGAGGCGACCTCCATCCCGATCGGACCGCCCCAGTCCTGGCCCATCACCAGCATGCCGTCGAGCCCGAGGTGGTCGACGAGCTCACCGACCACGCGGGCGTGCTCGGCGGAGGTGTAGCCGTAGCGCTCGGGGTGCGACGAGAGGCCGAACCCCGGGTAGTCGGGGACGACGCAGCGGAAGCTGTCGCGCAGGCCGGCCACGATCCGGCGGTAGAGGAAGCCCCAGTCCGGGTTGCCGTGCAGCAGCAGGAGCGGCGGGCCCTCGCCCTCGTCGATGTAGTGGACGGGCCCGGCGGAGCTCTCGAACCACCGCGACTCGAACGGGAAGAGCTCGGGCGAGGGGGAGAAGTCGACGATGCCTGCGGGTCGTTCCATGACCGGGCCTCCCTGGACCGCGTTGCCTCGACCGCTGCTCGCTTCGATGCTACTCAGGGCGCATGCCACTGCACACGGTCGTGACACCCGAGCTCTTCCTCGAGGTCCACTCCGCCTCCGTCGAGGCCCTCCTGCCGCTGGCCGACCGGGACTGGACCGCGCCGTCGGCCAACCCGGGGTGGTCGTGCGCCGACACGGTGGCCCACCTGGCGGACGCCTACTTCGCCCACGCGGGCCGGATCGTCGCCCAGCCCGACGCCGGCTTCGTGCCCGGCGAGGTGCGCCCCGACGAGGGCGCCGGGGTGGCGGAGCTGCTGCAGCTGCTCTCCGCCTGCGCCGGCCTGGTCGCCGCCGCCGGGCTCTCGGCGGACCCCGAGTCCCGGGCCTGGCACCCGTGGGGCACCTCCGACCCCGAGGGCTCGCTGGCCATGGCGGCGGCCGAGGGGCTGCTGCACACCTGGGACGTGACCAGCGCGCTCGGCAGCGACTGGCGGCCGCCCTCGGCGCTCTGCTCGCCGGTCCTCGACCGGCTGTTCCCCGATGCTCCGAACGTCGACCCGACCGAGGCCTTGCTGTGGTGCACCGGGCGGACGGCGCTCGACGATGCGCCACGACTGGCGTCGTGGCGGTGGTGGTCTGCGGTCCGGTGAGAGGGGGTGAGCGTGGCCGTCCCTCAGGTGGTGATGCGGAACGACCGCGGCGGTGGTGTGCCGCGCTCGGCCGCGCCCCGCTCGATGCAGAACTCGTTGCCCTCCGGGTCCGCCAGCGTGACCCACCCGGACCCGTCCTCCCCGCGGTGGTCACCCAGCACGGTCGCGCCGGCCGCGACCGCGCGCTCGACCAGCTCGTCCCGCGTGCAGTCGTCGGGCTGCAGGTCGAGGTGGACCCGGTTCTTCGCCGTCTTCCCCTCCGGCACGGGGATGAAGAGGAGCCCGGTGCCCGAGTGCGGGAACGACGGCGCCAGCACGACCTCGGGGTCGTCGTCCCAGTAGAGGTTCCACCCGGTGAGGACCTGCCAGAATCCCGCCAGGGCTCGGGCGTCGGCGCAGTCGAAGGTGATGTTGTGAACGAGAACGGCCATGGCCGAAGCATGGCGCAGCCTTCCCCGCGGGAGGAGGATCGCCAGGATCTCCGGTGGCTCCTCGTGACCACGACGGTGGCCGCTCTGGTCCTCGCCGCAGTTCCGCCCCTCCTCGGTGGCCTGGCCACCCTCCTGGAGCTCGAGGGCCCGATCGGCAGCCTGGGGATCTGGTTGCTCTGGTTCTTCCCGTTCCTCGTGGCACCGCCCCTGGCCGCTCTCATGCTCGTGGTGGTGGCCGCCCCGCTGGCCCTGGTGGCCGGTCGCATGAAGTCCCGCCGTGGCCGCTGGCTCGGCAGGACGGCCCTGGTGCTGGGGATGCTCGGCCTGCTGCTGGTCGTGCTCGGGGCCATGGTGACGGCGACCGTGCTCGTGGTCGGGACCCTCGATCCCTGACGCCTTGAGTCATACCCATGGGGGGTATATGGTCGAGGGCATGGGAACGACGGACGCGCCCCACCAGCACGGGTACCTCCACGCCAAGGACGACTACCTCAAGCGGCTGCGCCGCATCGAGGGCCAGGCGCGGGGGCTGCAGCGCATGGTGGAGGAGGAGCAGTACTGCATCGACATCCTCACGCAGGTGTCGGCCATGACCAAGGCCCTTCAGTCGGTGGCCCTCGGCCTCCTCGACGAGCACATGGCGCACTGCGTCGCCGACGCCACCCGCCAGGGCGGACCGGTCGCCGAGGAGAAGCTGAAGGAAGCCTCCGACGCGATCGCCCGGCTCGTCCGTTCCTGACCACCCGCACCCCGACTGCCAGGAGAACCACGTGAGCACGACCCGCACCTTCACCGTCACGGGCATGACCTGCGGCCACTGCGTCGCCTCGGTGACCGAGGAGGTCCAGGAGATCGACGGCGTCCAGGACGTCGCCGTCGAGCTCGAGACCGGCACCCTCACCGTGACCAGCGCCCAGCCGCTCGACGACTCCGCCGTCCAGGCCGCCGTCGAGGAGGCCGGGTACGCCCTCGCCTGACAGGAGCCCCGTGAGCGCCCCCAACCAGACCGGCGACCAGCCCATCGCCCAGCAGGACAGCAGCAGCGTCGAGCTCGCCATCACCGGCATGACCTGCGCGTCGTGCGCCAACCGGATCGAGCGCAAGCTCAACAAGCTCGACGGCGTCACCGCCAGCGTCAACTACGCCACCGAGAAGGCGAAGGTGAGCTGGGACGGCGAGGTGACCCACGACGACCTGCTGCGGACCGTGGAGGCCGCGGGGTACCAGGCGCGGGTCTCGACGAGCTCGACCGCCTTGGCGGGCGAGGTCTCGAAGGGCGGGGTCTCGACGAGCTCGACCGCCGATGCGGAGCTCGACGGGCTGCGGCAGCGGCTGCTGGTCTCCGCCACCCTGACGGTGCCGGTCATCGCCCTGGCGATGGTGCCGGCCTGGCAGTTCGACTTCTGGCAGTGGCTCTCGCTCACCCTCGCTGCCCCGGTGGTGGTGTGGGGGGCGTGGCCGTTCCACCGCGCCACCGCCACCAACCTGCGCCACGGCACCACCACCATGGACACGCTGGTGTCCGTCGGGGTGCTGGCGGCGTTCGGCTGGTCGCTCTACGCCCTGTTCTGGGGCCACGCTGGCATGCCCGGCATGACCCACACCTTCTCGTTCACCGTGGAGCGCACCGACGGCAGCGGCAACATCTACCTCGAGGTCGCCGCGGGGGTGACGACGTTCCTGCTGCTGGGCCGCTACCTCGAGAAGCGGTCCAAGCGGCGCGCCGGCGCCGCGCTCCGGGCCCTGCTCGACCTCGGCGCCAAGGACGTGGCCGTGCTCGAGGACGGCGCCGAGCGCTGGATCCCCGCGGAGCAGCTGGCCGTCGGCATGCGCTTCGTCGTCCGCCCGGGCGAGAAGGTCGCGACCGACGGCCTCGTCGAGGAGGGCACCTCCGCCGTCGACTCCTCCCTGCTGACGGGTGAGCCGGTCCCCGTCGAGGTCGGGCCCGGCGACGCGGTCACCGGCGCGACCGTCAACGCCGGCGGCCGGCTGGTCGTCCGGGCGACCCGGGTCGGCGCCGACACCCAGCTCGCGCAGATGGCGCGGCTCGTCGAGGAGGCGCAGAACGGCAAGGCCGAGGTGCAGCGGCTCGCCGACCGGGTCTCCGGGGTCTTCGTCCCCTTCGTCATCGCGCTGTCCCTTGCCACGCTGGCCGGCTGGGTGCTCGCGGGCGGCGGCTGGGGCACGGCGTTCACGGCGGCCGTGGCGGTGCTGATCATCGCCTGCCCGTGCGCGCTGGGGCTCGCCACGCCGACCGCGCTGATGGTCGGCACGGGACGCGGCGCCCAGCTCGGCATCCTCATCAAGGGTCCCGAGGTCCTCGAGTCGACCCGTCGGGTGGACACCGTCGTCCTGGACAAGACCGGGACCGTGACCACCGGCGAGATGACCCTGCTCGGCGTGGAGCCGCTGCCGGGCGAGGACGCCGACACCGTGCTGCGGCTGGCCGGGGCGCTCGAGGACTCCTCCGAGCACCCCATCGCCCGGGCGGTCGCCCGGGGCGCCCGGGAGCGGGACCTCGCGCTGCCGAAGGTCACCGACTTCACCAACCTGGAGGGCCTCGGTGTCCGCGGCACCGTCGTGAACGGCGCGGTCCACGAGGGGGAGAACCCGTACCCGCCGCACCACGAGGTCGTCGTCGGCCGGGCCCGGCTCCTCGAGGAGGAGTGGTCGCGTCCGGTACCTCCCGAGCTCGCCCGGGCCATGGACCGTGCCCGCGAGTCGGGCGCCACCGCCGTGGCCGTGGGCTGGGACGGTGCTTCCCGCGGCGTGCTCGTCGTCGGGGACCGGGTCAAGGACTCCTCGACGGAGGCGGTGGCACGCTTCCGAGAGCTCGGCCTCACCCCGTTCCTGCTCACCGGCGACCACGCCACCGCAGCCCGTGCCGTCGCCGAGGAGGTCGGCATCGACGACGACCGGGTCGTCGCCGACGTGCTGCCGGCCGACAAGGTCGACGTCGTGAAGCGGCTCCAGTCCGAGGGCCGGGTCGTCGCCATGGTCGGCGACGGCGTCAACGACGCGGCCGCGCTGGCGCAGGCCGACCTGGGCCTGGCCATGGGCACCGGCAGCGACGTCGCGATCGAGGCCGGTGACCTGACGCTGGTGCGCGGTGACCTCCGGGTGGCCGCCGACGCGATCCGGCTCTCGCGGCGGACCCTGGCCACCATCAAGGGCAACCTGTTCTGGGCGTTCGCCTACAACGTCGCGGCGCTGCCGCTCGCCGCGGCGGGACTGCTCAACCCGATGCTGGCGGGCGCGGCGATGGCGTTCTCGTCGGTCTTCGTGGTGACGAACAGCCTGCGGCTGCGGCGGTTCCGGGCGCTCAGCTGACCGGCTCGTCCCGCAGCGGGTGCGCGATCTCGTCCTGCCGCAGCCCCGCCCAGACCACGGTGACCACGCCGGCCACCACCGGGACGACGCCCGCGACGATGAAGGTGGCGCGCAGGCCGATGGCCTGCGAGACCGGCCCGGCCAGGGCCATCGAGACGGGCATCAGGCTCAGCGACACGAAGAAGTCGAGCGACGCGACCCGCCCCAGCAGGTGCGGCGGGACCCGGCGCTGCAGCAAGGTCCCCCAGATCACCATCGGCGCCGAGAACAGGGCGCCCATCACGAAGCCCGCGGCAACGACCTGCCACACCGCCTCGGCGAGGACCATGGCCACGAACGGCAGGCACGCGACGCCCCAGGTGAGGTTCATCCACGAGAGGTAGCGGCGCGGCATCCGCGCGGCGCCCATGCCGAGCGAGCCGAGAGCGCCGCCGATGCCGAAGGCGGCGAGCACCATCGCGTGCGCCCCCGGGCCGCCGTCGAGCCGCTCCTTCACCAGGAACGGCACGAGCACCTCGAGCGGCCCCATGACCACGAGCACCATCACCGAGGCGTAGAGCAGCGTGCCCAGCAGCCACGGCGTCCGGACCATGTAGCGGAAGCCCTCGGCCATGTCGGTCAGCGCCGTCCGGAACGGGTGGGCCGCGTGCGAGGCGTCGAGCTCGCGGCGTACCGGCGTGCGGGGCACCGCCGTCAGCGCGAGCAGGCCGAGCGCCGACGCGACCGCGGCGATGGCGAACGCCGCGCCGGGCGAGGCGACGCCGACGACCACGCCGGCGACGCCGGGCCCGACGGCCTGCTGGATTGTGGGACGGACCATGCCCTCGAAGCCGTTGACCGCCTGGAGCGTCTCCTCGGGGACGAGCGCGGGCAGCCAGGCCGAGTAGGCGGGGTAGTAGAACGCCATCCCGGCGCCGGTCACGAACGAGACTGCGGCGAGGTGCCACACCGCGGTCGCGTCGGCCAGCGCCAGGGCCCCGACCAGCGCGATGCCGACGGTCTCGACGGCGGCGACCACGAGCAGGATGGACTTCTGGGGCACCCGGTCGGCGACGACGCCCGCGACGAGTGCGGGGAGCAGCACCCCGACCGCACCTGCGGTGGACGCAACCGACAGCTGGGTCGGGCCGCCGCCCAGCCGGATGACCTCCCACACGAGCGCCACCACCCACACGCCCGAGGCGAACGTGCTGAGCACGAGGGCTAGGGCCAGGCGCCGGTAGCCGGGAGTCGAGAAGGGGGCCAGTGCGCGCGGGATCCGGCGTCCGGTCCGCTGGTCGAGCAGGGTGTCGACGAGCTGCTCCGCGACCGGGTCCGACATGGCGCCTCCCCTCCCCGGGTCGAGCGAGCTCCCGCGGGCGGGCGCCGCGATACTGGGATCATGCCCGACCAGCGCCAGCGTTCCCACCGCCGCAGCCGGGCACTGCTGCTCGGCGTGATCGTGGTCCTGGTGAACGTGCCGCTGGTGCAGTCGCTGTGGCTGGACTGGCGGGTTGAGCGGTCCGGCGTCGAGGTGACGGGCACCGTCACCGAGCAGCGCGTCAGCGACCCGGACGGGGACCCCCGTTACTGGATCGCCTTCCGGCTCCCCGCCACCGTCGACCCGGCCCGGGACCAGTGGCCGGCCCAGGTGGAGGAGGAGACCTACGACCGGGCGTCGACGACGGGGGAGGTCCGGGTGCGGGTGCTGCCCGACCGGCCCTCGGCCCACGAGGTGAAGGGCGAGGTACGTCGCTGGGCGGGCCTGGTCACCACGCTGGTCGTCGACGGGCTGCTGGTGCTGGTGCTGCTGATCCTGTGGCGCTCGGGCGGCCGGCCGGACCTGGTGCCGGTCCGGATGTCGGCCGTGGCGGACCTCGAGCCGTCACCGCCGGGAGCGGTGCTCGAGGAGCAGGACGACGCGTCGTACATCGTGCGCGGCGAGGTGGTCGAGACCGACGAGCACGAGGTGGTGCTGGTGGTCGGCGACCGGGTCGTGGTCATCGTCCTCGACGGGCACCGGAACCCGGTGCTGCCGCCGGAGTCAGCGCAGGTCAGGGCGCGCCGGCTGGACTGACGCGTCGGCGGTCACCCGGACCGCGCGGCGGGCGGGCATCCCGTTCATCACGAGGATCGCGACCATCGCGATCGGAACGAGCAGCACGAACGCGGCTGTCATCCCCAGGACAACGCTGATGAACGGCATCTCCACTCCTCGCCGTCGTCGACGGCTGTCGTCGGTGTCGAACTCTCGTGCTCGGGTCTGTCGGGGCGGCCGACCCGGCTGGACGAGAGACGGCCGACCCGCTCGGGAGGTTGCTCCAGCGCCGCTCGCAGGAAACACTGGTCTAGACCGGCTGGAAGCCTATCGGGCGCCGGGCGCCCGGCGTTCCGGGGCCCGGCCCCACCGGGTGTGACCCGGATCATGGTGGGGTGTCTCCGGCGGGCCCGAGGGCCGCAGTGACTTGCCCGTAACCATGCGGGACGGGTGGGATTGCCACATGGCCGCCACCACGTCGTCGTACTCGATCACCATGCGCCTCCACACGGCGCCGGACCACGGCATCGTCGGCGCGGTGGCCAACGCCATCTCGCACGCCGGCGGCATCGTCACGGCCATCGACGTCGCGGAGTCCAGCCACGAGCGGCTCGTCGTCGACGTCACCTGCTCGGCGAGCGACTCCGACCACTCCGAGCAACTGGTCGCCGAGGTCGACGCGGTCGACGGCGTCGAGGTCTACAAGGTCAGCGACCGGACGTTCCTGCTGCACATCGGCGGCAAGATCGAGGTCGGCTCGAAGGTGCCGCTGAAGAACCGCGACGACCTGTCGATGGCCTACACGCCGGGTGTCGGCCGGGTGAGCTCCGCGCTCGCGCAGAACCCTGAGGACGTGCCGCGGCTGACCATCAAGGGCAACTCGGTGGCCGTCGTGACCGACGGCTCGGCCGTGCTCGGCCTCGGCAACATCGGCCCGGGCGCCGCGCTGCCGGTCATGGAGGGCAAGGCCGCCCTCTTCAAGCGTTTCGCCGACATCGACGCCTGGCCGATCTGCCTGGCCAGCCAGGACACCGACGAGATCGTCCGCGCGGTCGAGATGATCGCGCCGGGCTTCGGCGGCATCAACCTCGAGGACATTGCCGCGCCGCGCTGCTTCGAGATCGAGCGCCGGCTCCGCGAGAGCCTCGACATCCCCGTCTTCCACGACGACCAGCACGGCACCGCCATCGTCGTGCTGGCCGCGCTCACCAACGCGCTGCGCGTCGTCAAGAAGGAGATGGCCGCGGTCCGGGTCGTCGTCTCCGGCGGCGGCGCGGCCGGCACCGCCATCGTGACCCTGCTGCTCGCGGCCGGCGTGACCGACGTCGTCGTGGTCGACCGGGAGGGCGCGCTGTCCGCGGACGACGAGACGCTCTCGCCCGCCCACCGCGAGCTCGCCGCGGCCACCAACCCGCGCCGGGTCCGCGGCGACCTGCGCACGGCGCTGCAGAGGGCGGACGTCTTCATCGGCGTCAGCGCCCCGCGCATCCTCCAGCCCGAGTGGATCAAGGAGATGGCGGACGAGGCCGTGGTCTTCGCGCTGGCGAACCCCGACCCGGAGGTCGACCCGACCGAGGCCGAGAAGTACGCCGCCGTCGTGGCCAGCGGCCGCTCGGACTACCCGAACCAGATCAACAACGTGCTGGCCTTCCCGGGCGTCTTCCGCGGCCTGCTCGACGCCCGCGCGTCCGAGATCACCACCGAGATGCTGCTCCGCGCCGCCGAGGCGATCGCCCTGGTCGTCAAGGACGACGAGCTCAACCCGAACTTCATCATCCCGACCGTGTTCCACCCCGACGTGCCGAAGGCGGTCGCCCACGCGATCTCGGGCAAGCCGGCCGGCAGCCCCGAGTAGCCGGGCGCGGGCGGGCGGCCCGCACCACGACTTGACATTCCGGGACCTCTTGTCAAAGAGGTTTACAGATCCTATGGTCATGTAAACCGCTGCCGAGGCCCCGGAGGTCCGCATGCCCAGCCCCAACAGCACCGTCCCCGCCGGCTCGACCGAGCAGTGGCGCGACCGGAAGCGCCACCTGTGGCTGATCGGTCTGGTCGTCCCCTCGCTGGCGTTCGTCGGCCTCGGCGGCTGGTGGCTGACCGGGTGGGCCGCCTGGCTGTGGATCGGGCCGATCGTGGTCCTCGTCATCGTGCCGACCATCGACCTGGTCGCTGGGCTGGACCGCGCGAACCCGCCCGACGACCTCATCGAGGCGCTGGAGAACGACCGCTACTACCGGTGGATCACCTATCTTTTCCTGCCGATCCAGTACGCCGGCTTCGTCGGCGCGATGTGGCTGATCGGCGGCACCGACCTGCTCGGCACCTGGGAGAAGGTCGGGCTCGCGGTCTCCGTTGGCTGCATCGGCGGGATCGGGATCAACACGGCGCACGAGCTCGGCCACAAGAAGGAGTCGCACGAGCGGTGGCTGTCCAAGATCGCGCTCGCGCCGGTCTTCTACGGCCACTTCTACATCGAGCACAACCGCGGCCACCACGTCCGCGTCGCGACGCCCGAGGACCCGGCGTCGAGCCGGGTCGGCGAGAGCTTCTACGAGTTCTGGCCGCGCACGGTCCGGGGGTCCCTGACGTCGGCCTGGCGGCTGGAGAAGCGCCGGTACGCGCGCCGCAGGCAGCACCCCTTCCGCCTGGGCAATGACGTGCTGAACGCCTGGCTGATGTCGGTGGTGCTGTGGGGCGCGCTCGTCGCCTGGCTCGGCCCGGCGCTGCTGCCGTACCTGCTGCTGCAGGCGGTCGTTGGCTTCTCGTTGCTCGAGGTCGTCAACTACATGGAGCACTACGGGATGCTGAGGCAGAAGGTCGGCGTCGGCGACCGGCAGCGTTACGAGCGGGTCGACCCCTCCCACTCGTGGAACTCCAACAACATCGCCACGAACGTGCTGCTCTACCACCTGCAGCGTCACAGCGACCACCACGCGAACCCCACCCGGCGCTACCAGGCGCTGCGCGACTACGAGGAGTCGCCGGTGCTCCCGACCGGCTACGCCGGCATGATCGTGATCGCCATCGTCCCGGCCGTCTGGCGCCGGGTGATGGACCCGCGGGTGCTGGCCCACTTCGACGGCGACCTGCGCCGTGCCAACCTGCACCCGCGCAAGCGTGACCGGATCCTGGCGAAGTACCCGCCGCCGGCCGACGACGCGGTCGGGTCGGGCTCGGCCGCCGCGCGCGCGACCGGGGCCACGGGGCCGGCCGAGGTGCTCGCCGCCCGGTGCCCGGGCTGCGGCTACACCTACGAGGTGGAGCTTGGCGACGAGCACGAGGGCTTCGCGGCCGGCACCGCGTGGGCCGACGTCCCCGACACGTGGTGCTGCCCCGACTGCGGCGTCCGCGAGAAGGTCGACTTCGTACCGGTGGAGCCCGCCCGCGCCTGAGCGGTTCCCAGCCGGGTCTTCCCGGACTGGACTTTTCTAGACTGGGCGCCATGACGGCCCCGGTCACCACGCCCCTGCGGCAGCGCATCGTCCACGCCGCCGTCGAGCTGACCACCGAGGTCGGCTGGTCCGCGGTCACGATGGCGCGGCTGGCCGAGCGGGTGGGGGTGAGCCGGCAGACCGTCTACAACGAGATCGGCACCAAGCCCGCCCTCGCCGAGGCCATGACGCTCGCCGAGCTCGAGCGCTTCCTCGGCGTGGTGAGCGAGGCCTTCGACCGCCACCCCGACGACCTCGTGGAGGCCATCCGGTCCGCGTGCCGGGCCGTGCTCGAGCTGGCCCACGACAACCAGCTGCTCCACGCCGTCGTGTCGGCCACCCACGGCGCGGACACCGAGCTGCTGCCGCTGCTCACCACCCACGCCGAGTCGCTGCTGACGGCGGCGAAGCTGGTCGTGCGGGAGCGGATCTCGCGCTACGCCCCCGACGTCGAGGAGGCCCGGCTGGAGGCCGCGATCGACATGGTGGTCCGGGTGGTGCTCAGCCACGTGATGCAGCCGAGCGGCTCCCCCGCCTCCACCGCCGACGACCTGGCCTGGCTCGCCGAGCGGGTGCTGGGCGACTGACGTGGCTGACATGGCGCGGCCGTCGTGACCGAGGCGCTCGCTTCCGGGCTGCGCTTCCACTCGGCACGGGGCCGGGCGGTGGTGGCCGCCGCGACGCTGGGCTCGGGCATGGCGATGCTCGACGGGACGGTCGTCAACATCGCGCTGCGAACCATCGGCGGCGAGCTGGACGCGAGCCTCGCGGAGCTGCAGTGGATCTCCAACGGCTACCTGCTCGCGCTCGCCTCGCTGATCCTCCTCGGCGGCTCGCTGGGCGACCGGTTCGGGCGGCGCCGCGTCTTCGTCGTCGGTGTCGTCTGGTTCGCAGTGGCCTCGGCGCTGTGCGCGCTCGCCCCCGACCCGACGGTGCTGATCGTGTCCCGGGTCCTCCAGGGCGTCGGCGCGGCGCTGCTCACCCCCGGGAGCCTCGCGCTCATCCAGAGCAGCTTCGTGCCGCGCGACCGGGCCCGTGCCATCGGCGCCTGGACGGGCCTGGGCGGGATCGCTGCGGCGGTCGGCCCCTTCCTCGGCGGCGCCCTCATCGAGTACGCCTCCTGGCGGTGGATCTTCTGGCTCAACGTGCCGCTGGCGGTGCTCACCGTCTGGCTGACCCGGCGGTGCGTCCCGGAGTCGCGCGCCTCGCGGCCGCCCGAGCGGTTCGACGCCGCGGGGGCGGTGCTGGCGAGCGCCGCGCTGGGCGGGGTCACCTACGGGCTCATCGAGTGGGGCGGACCCGTCAGCGGCTGGGCGGGTGGCCTCGGCGTGCTGGCCGCGGTCGCGTTCGTCGTCGTCGAACGACGCCGGCGAGAGCCGATGGTGCCGCCCGAGCTCTTCGCCAGCCGTACCTTCAGCGCCGCCAACGTGATGACGCTGCTCGTCTACGCGGCGCTGGGCGCGCTGTTCTTCTTCCTGGTCCTGCAGCTGCAGACGGTCAGCGGCTACGGCCCGCTGCGGGCGGGCGTGGCCACACTGCCGATCACCGTCATCATGCTGTTCCTGGCGGCGCGGGGAGGTGCGCTGGCCACCCGGATCGGGCCGCGGCTGCCGATGACGGTCGGCCCGCTCGTCCTCGCGGTCGGCACCCTCCTGCTGCTCGCGGTCGACGACGACGTCAGCTACGTCGTCGACGTGCTGCCGGGACTCACCGTCTTCGGCCTCGGCCTCGCGCTCATGGTCGCGCCGCTCACGGCAACGGTCCTCGCGGCGGCGCCCGACGAGTACACCGGGGTGGCCAGCGGGGTGAACAACGCCGTGGCCCGGGCCGGGTCGCTGCTCGCGGTGGCCGCGCTGCCGGTCGCCGTGGGACTCGGCGGGAGCGACTACGCCGACCCGGCGCTGCTCGACGCGGCGTACGACAAGGCGATGCTGGCGGCGGCCGTCCTGCTTCTCGCCGGCGGCGCGGTGTCGTGGCTGACCATCCGCAACGACGTCCTCGAGGACCAGTGACTCACCACAACAGGTGATCTCCGACGGTTCGCCGGACGCGCCGCCCGCGGCGGGTGCACGCTGAGCGCCATGCCGCGACCCCGCCCGACCCCGGTCGCCCTCGCCGTCCTCGCCCTGCTGCTCGTCGCCGTCACCGGGCCGGTCCCTGCCGGCGCCCGGACCGACCGGTCGTCCGTGCCCGCGCCGGCCACCGTCCGTGCCGAGCGGGGGGTACCTCGCCTGCTCCACGACGACGTGGTCCGCCCGGCCGCGAGGCCCGGGGTCGCCGAACGGATCCGGAAGTGGCCCGGCACCCGCATCCCCTACCACGAGACCATCCCGCGCAAGTGGCAGTGGAGCCTCGACCGGGCGATCGACCACTGGAACTCGTCCGGCGGCGACATCCGGTTCGTCGAGGTCCCGAAGCGCAGGGCGAGGCTCGTGATCAGGTACGGCGACACCTACGGCGCCGAGGGCATCGCCACCCTCGGCTACCAGCACACGAACTTCGTCCACCTCGGCCGGCACTACCGGCGCATCGACGCCCACGACCCCGAGCAGCGGGTCTGGGTCGGGGTGCTCTTCGCCCATGAGCTCGGCCACGTGCTCGGCTTCGACCACTTCGGTCCCCAGTGCACGCTGATGCACCCGGTCTTCTACTTCGGGGTCTGCGACCTGCTGGTGGAGGACCGGCCGGGCTGGTACCACTGCCGCTGGATCGACAAGCCGCTGCTGCGCCGCTTCATCCGCATGTACGGCGGGTCCCCGAAGCGCCCGCCGCGCCACTGCCTGATCGAGAAGCTGCCGCCCCAGCTCACGAACGTCGTCTTCGGCGGCGGCGGCGACCAGCCGGTGCGCGCCCGCTGGGACGTGGGGAGGGTCCGCGCGGGGACCCGGGTGAAGATCGCTGTCTGGCAGGGCGGCACCGAGTGCTCTTCCGACGGGGGAGGCAACCAGGGGTTCCACGACCAGACGGCCGACCCGGCCGCGGGGAGCTGGACCGACACCGGCTACGGCCAGGGGCCCTGGTGCTACCGCCTCTGGATCGAGAACCGGTACGGCGCCGCTCGGCCGCCGTTCACCGACCGGCGGAACCGCTACGCCCCCATCCCGGCCGCGCCGGTCGTCGCGGACCCGGTGTGGCGTCCCGGCGCCATGGCCTGGCGGTTCACCTGGGAGGCGCCCGCGGGGACGGTGCTGGCGGTGCTCTCCGACCCGGCGAACCCGCAGGTCTGCCCCGCGGCGTACCACCCGGATGTGGTGCAGCAGCTGATCCCCAACGCCGCGGCCGATGCCTGGGACCTCTACCCCTCCGCTGCCGAGCAGTGCGTGCGTCTGGTCGCGCTGTCGACCTGGGGCACCGTGAGCCCGGCCGGTGAGCCCCGCGTCCTGGAGGCGCCGCGTCCCGCGACGCCGACCGTGTCGAGCGGGACGTGGGACGCGGACTGGCTCTCGTGGCGGTTCACGACCGACGCGTGGCAGGCCGGTCACGACCTGGTGCTGATGCGCGACTGGCAGGACCCCTCGCGCTGCGTCACGACGTACGACGAGAACGCCGCGGAGTGGCAGTGGGACGAGGGTGGCGGCGCGTTCCACGTCGGGTCGTCCGGGGAGCCGGAGTGCCTGGTCTTCTTCGCCCGGGCCCCGTGGGGCGCGGTGAGCGACCCGGTGGTCCGGCAGAAGGTGCCACCCGCCCCCTGACGGCTACTGACGGGGAGGCCCCCGGCCGGTTAGGCTGACACCGACTCGATGCGCATCACGAAACGAGTTGCATCATGCGCAACAAGGCCACTGTCGCCACCATGACCCGGCTGCTCCAGCACGCCCGCTACGAGGTGCTGCCCACCGCCACCGCGGAGGAGAAGGTGCTCTCCCACGTCCCGCGCGACCTCGCGGTGACGATCACGGCGTCGCCGGGGAAGGGGCTCGAGGCCACCCTCGACCTCACCGAGCGGCTCGTCGGCCACGGCTACGCGACCGTGCCGCACCTCGCGGCGCGGATGGTGCACGGCCGCACCGAGCTCGAGGAGATCTGCGCCCGGCTGGCCGGCAAGGGCGTCACCCGGATCTTCGTGCCCGGCGGCGACGCCGAGTCGGACGGCACCTACCCCGACGCGCTGAGCCTGCTCGAGGACCTCGCGCAGATCGACCACCCGTTCACCCACGTCGGGATCACCGGCTACCCCGAGTCGCACCCGACGATCCACGACGACCTCACGATCCAGTCGATGTGGGACAAGCGCCGCTACGCGACCCACATCGTGTCCAACCTCAGCTTCGACCCGCGGGTCATCCGGAGCTGGGTCCGCCGGATGCGCTCCCGCGGCATCACCATGCCGCTGCTGCTCGGCATCCCCGGCCCCGTGGAGCGGACCAAGCTGGTGGCGATGGCGACGAAGATCGGGGTCGGCGAGTCCACCCGCTTCCTCGTCAAGCACAAGGGCACCTTCGCGCGGCTGGCCGCCCCCGGCGGATTCACCGGCGAGCGCTTCCTCGAGAAGTGCGCCCCCGCCCTCGGTGAGCCCGGCGCCCTCGTCGAGGGGCTGCACGTCTTCACGTTCAACCAGGTCGCCGAGACCGAGGCCTGGCGGACCGGGCTCCTGGCCGGGCTGGAGGCCTAGTCCGGTCGGACCTCGAGGGAATGTCCCCGGACGGTGGCGCCTTGACCTCGCGTGGTCCCTGCCGCCGATCTCGTGGCCGTCGCTGCGATCGCACTGGGCATGGTTCTCACGCCGGGTCCCAACATGGTCTACCTGGCGTCGCGCTCCATCTCCCAGGGACGGACGGCCGGGCTCGTCTCGCTCGGCGGGGTCGCCCTCGGCTTCGTGTGCTACCTGACAGCGGCGGCGTCGGGGCTGGCGGCCCTCTTCGCGGCCGTCCCGGCGACCTATCACGTGGTGAAGGTCGCCGGCGCCCTCTACCTCGGCTGGCTGGCCTGGGGGATGCTCCGGCCGGGCGGGTCCGCACCCTTCGAGGCCCGCGAGCTCCCGCCACACTCACACCGTCGGCTCTTCGCCATGGGGCTGGTGACCAACCTGCTCAACCCGAAGATCGCCCTCATGTACGCCGCACTGATCCCGCAGTTCGTCAGTCCTGCCGACGGCTCGACGGTCCTGCAGCTCCTGCAGCTGGGGGGCGTGCAGATCGTGGTCGCCGTCGCAGTCAACATGCTCATCGTGCTCGGAGCGGCGGGCCTCAGCACCTTCCTCTCCCGCCGGCCGCGGGCGATGCGTAGCCAGCGCCTCCTCTCGGGTGGAGTGCTCGGTGGCTTCGCCGTGCACATGGTGCTGTCGCGGCGCCCCGCGTGAGGGAGCGAGCGTCAGGTCGCCTGCACGAGGTCGGTCAGCGCGCGCTCGAGCCGGGCGTCGCCCGTCTCGACGACCGCCAGCGGCAGGCCGATGCGGTCGGCCGCCTGCTCTGCGAGGTGGCGCAGCTCGGCCGTCGGCTGCTGGGCCAGCCACACGACCCTCGTGTAGTGGCCGAAGTAGGCGTCGCGCAGCTCGGGCCAGCGGTCGAGGCCCAGCTCCTGCTCGACCGTGCGGGTGAAGGACCGCACCAGGAAGTCGGTCAGCAGGTAGGTGCCGGGCTGCTCGTCGAACAGCCGCTCCAAGGGCTTCCCGCCGGCGTACACGTCGTAGCAGTGCAGCCCCGGCAGCCGGCGCAGGCCGAGCTCGTCGCAGACCGCGTCGAGCGCGCCGTAGGTGCCGCAGTCGGCGTACCCCACGGCCACGGCGGCGTACGACGCCCGCAGCACCGTGGCGAGCCGGCGCACCTCGCCGGCGATCCGCTGCGGCTGGTTGTGGAGCAGCGGCGGCAGCGGGTGGACGTCGACCGGCCAGCCGTGCCGCTCCACGACGGCGGCCGCGGGCTGGGCGAGCGCGCCGCAGGCGACCAGGGCGATGCGTCCGGGCCGGTCAGAAGCCGAGCTGGTCGACGAAGCGGTCGTTGAAGTCGGCGCGGTCGGAGAGCTCGACATAGGTCACCTCCTCGAGCAGCGCCTGCGCCCCCGCGCGCTCCCGGATCGACAGCAGGGCCATCTTGGCGCCCTCCCCGGCGACGTTGCCGGCAGCGACGATCCGCAGCACGGGCAGCTTCGGCACGAGACCGATCCGCACCGCGGAGGCGGCCGAGAGGTAGCTGCCGAAGGAGCCGGCGAGCAGCACCTGCTGCACGTCGCGCTGCTCGAGGCCGAGCTCCTCCAGCAGCAGCGTCCAGCCGGTCGAGATGGCGGCCTTGGCGAACTGGAGCTCCCGCACGTCGCGCTGCGAGAGCACCACGCAGGCCTCCGGCGGGGCGTCGGGCACCGGCTGGTGGAGCACGAACACGCGTTCCTCGCCGAGCATCGTGAGCCGGTCGGCGAGCGCCGGCGCCACCTCGGCGGCGACCTCGCCGGTCACGAACCGTCCCGAGGGGTCGAGCAGGCCGACGCGCACCAGCTCGGCGACCGCGTCGACCAGGCCGGAGCCGCAGAGCCCGCGTGGCTCCACGTCGCCGATCACCGACAGCTCGACCACTGGCGACGCCACTCCGGCCGCGTCGGGGTCGACGGTCCCGTGGAGCCTGACCACCTCGATCGCGCCGTCAGCGGCCCGCATCCCGCAGCGGATCGCGCCGCCCTCGAAGGCCGGGCCGGCCGGCGCGGCCGTCGCGACGATCCGGTCGCCGTCGCTCACGACGATCTCGCAGTTGGTGCCGACGTCGATGAAGAGCCTGGTCCGCTTGTCGCGGTCCATGCCGGTCGCCAGCATCCCGGCCACGATGTCGCCGCCGACGTAGGCGCCGAGCGCGGGGAAGAGCTGTGTCCGGGCCCGTGGGTGCAGGCTGAGCCCGAGGTCGCTCGCCAGCACGGTCGGCGGCTGCGCCGCGGACAGCACGAACGGCGCCACCCCGAGCGGCTCGGGGTCGATGCCGAGCAGCAGCGCGGTCATCGTGGCGTTGCCCGCGATCGCCACCTCGTAGACCCGCTGCGGCGGGACGCCGCCCTCGTGGCAGACCTGGGCCGCCAGCTCGGCCAGCGTCTCCGACGCGGCCCGCTGAAGTCGCTTGAGGGCGGCGGGGTCGATCATCGTGGCGCTGATCCGGGTGATCACGTCGCCGCCGAACGGCTGCTGCCGGTTCAGCACCGAGGCGACGGCGACGGGCGTGCCGGTGGTGACGTCGAGCAGCGTCGCGACCACCGTGGTGGTGCCGAGGTCGAAGGCGATCGCCCACGCCTGGCCGGTGGTGTCGCCGGGCTCGACGTCGACGAGTGTCTCGTCGACCACGACCGCGGTGACGGCGTAGTCGGCCTCGCGCAGCACGGTCGGCAGCCGCTGGAGGGCGTAGAGGTCCGGGCGCGGCTCGAGGTCGTCGATCGCATCGAGCAGCCGCTGCAGGTCGGGCCGCTGGTCGTGCAGGGACGGCTCGTCGAGCTCGACGTACCGCTTCTGGACGGCGGGCCGCAGGATGACCTGCCGCCCGACGCCCACGGTCGCGGCCTTGGGGCGGGTGGTCAGCGGGGGTACGTCGACCGCCAGGTCGCGGGTGGCGCGGACCAGGCAGGCCAGCCGCCAGCCGTCGTCGAGCTGCTCGCGGGTGAACGTCCGCACGTCGTGGCGGGTGATCGTGCTGCCGTTCACGGCAGGGCCGTCGAGCCGCACCCTGCACTTGTGGCAGGTGCCGTGGCCGCCGCAGGTGGAGTCGATGGCGATGCCGTTCCACGACGCGGCGTCGAACACCGTGACGCCGGGCGGGACCCGCACCTGGCGCTGCGCGTTCCTCGCCGGGTCGCGGTCCTCGACCGTGAAGGAGAGCTGCACCCGGCCGGTGCCGTCGTGCGGCTCCGCCTCCGTCGCCGCCGGAGTCGGCAGCAGGCCCTCGCGCCGGACCTCGTCGAGCGAGAAGTCCTCGAGCGGCACGCGCCCCGGGACGTCCGCGTCGGCGTGCTCGGTCATGGCGCCATCACTCCCGGGGTCACCCGGCTGCTGCCTGCTTCGCGCGGTGGGAGGCGATCCACGACATGCCCCACTCGTCCTGGCCGAGCAGCAGGTCGGCGGCCTTGACGGCCTCGACGATCTGCGGGGTGCGGGCGTCCATGATCGCGCTGGTCAGCCCGGCGGTCATCGCCATCGGCAGGAAGGCGGCACCGAGCGCGTGCCGGTCCGGCATCCCGAACGACACGTTGGACGCGCCCAGCGTCATGTTGACGCCGAAGTCGTGCCGGATCCGGGAGATGGTCTCCAGGGTGGTCGCGACCACGGAGGTGTCCGCCCCGATCGGCATGGCCAGCGGGTCGATGACGACGTCGGCGGCCGCGATGCCGAACTCCTCGGTCGCCACGCGGAGGATCTTGGCGGTGAGATGAAGGCGCTTGTCGGCCTCCATCGGGATCTCGTCCTCGTCGTTGGGCAGCGCGATGATCGCGGCGTCGTACTTCTTCACCAGCGGCAGGATCGCGGCGAGCCGGTCGTCCTCCGCGGTGACGGAGTTGACCAGCGCCCGCCCCTTGTAGACCGAGAGCCCCGCCTCGAGCGCCTCCACCACCGAGGAGTCGATGCAGATCGGCAGGTCGGTGAGCTCCTGGACCATCACGATCGCCCGCGCGAGCAGGTCGGCCTCGTCGGTCAGCGGGACGCCCATGTTGACGTCGAGCACGTCGGCGCCGCCCTCGACCTGGGCGCGGACGTCGCGCTCGATCGCCGACAGGTCGCCCTCGCGGAGCTGCTCCTGGAAGACCCGTCGACCCGTGGGGTTGATCCGTTCGCCGATGACCGTGAACCGCTGGTCGTGGCCGATGACGACTTCACGGGTCTCCGAGCGCAGCACGGTGCGCAGCGGGGCGGCCGCCCCGGGGGCCGGCGACACGCCCGTCATGCGGGGACCTTGCTGCGTCGCTCGTTGAGCAGCGCCTTGGCGCGCTTGACGGTGGCGGACGCGTCCGCGGCGTACCCGTCGGCGCCGACGGCGTCGGCGTACTCCTGGGTGACGGGGGCGCCGCCCACCATGACGATGACGGAGTCGCGGATGCCGGCCTTCTCGAGCGCGTTGAGGTTGGCCTTGAACATCGGCATCGTCGTGGTGAGGAACGCCGAGAAGCCGACGATGTCGGGCTGGTGCTCCTCGATGGCGGAGACGAACTTCTCCGGCGCGACCTGGACGCCGAGGTCGATCACCTCGAAACCGGCGCCCTCGAGCATGATGTTGACGAGGTTCTTGCCGATGTCGTGGACGTCCCCCTTGACCGTCCCCATGAGGAACTTGCCGATCGTCTCGACGCCGGTCTCGGCGAGCAGCGGCCGCAGCCGCTCCATCGCCCCGGCCATGGCGCGGCCGGCGATCAGCATCTCGGGGACGAAGAAGTCGCCGCGCTCGAAGCGGGCGCCGACCTCCTCCAACGACGGGATGAGGGCGTCGAAGAGGAGGGTCTGCGGCTCCATGTCGATCGCGAGGCCCTGCTCGGTCAGCTCGAGGACCCGCGGGGCGTTGCCGACGAGCGTCTCGTCGTACAGCCCCTTCAGGATCTCCTCCGGGGTGGGAGTTGTCATGCCACGCCCTCCTTGTGGGTGAGGCCGCGGAGCAGGGCGGACAGCTCCGAGGCGTGGTCGTTCAGGTGCGCCCCGAGCTCGTCGAGCCGTGGCTCGAGCCGGGGTGTTGGTCCCGAGACGCCGAGGGCGGCGACCACGTCGCCGCGGACGCCGTGGACCGGCACGGCCACGCCGACGAGCCCGACCTCGAGCTCGTCGCGGGTGACCGCCCAGCCGCGGCGCCGGGTCGCCGCCACGTCGAGGCGCAGCGCCTCGCGGTCGGCGAGCGTCGCGTCGGTGAGGCGCTCCAGGGGCCCGTCGGGCAGGGCGAGCGCGTCCCACGCGTAGAAGACCTTGCCCAGCGCGGAGCAGTGGGCCGGCACGTCCACGTCGGTCCAGTCGCGGGTGCCGAGGAGGAACTGGGAGTCGACCTGGGCCACCTGCACGACGCGGTCCCCGCGGGTGACGCTCAGGTGGACCGTCTCGAGGGTGTCGGCGCCGATCTGCTCCATCGTGGGCCGGGCCAGCCGGACCAGCTCCTGCCACGGGTCGTGCCGGGCGGCGTACAGCCAGAACAGTCGGCCCGCGACGTAGGAGCCGTCGCCGTCCCGCTCGATCAGCCCGGCCCGCTCGAGTGCCGCGAGCATCCTCGACGTCGTCGACTTCGCCAGCCCGGACGCCTCCTGGAGGTGGGCGAACGTCAGCGGCTCGTCGGCGCGGACGACCGTGGCGACCAGGTCGCCGGCGCGGTCGAGCGCGCGGGTGCCGCTCGTGGGGACGTTGCTCGCCTCGCTCAACAAGGGTCCTTCCCTCTGGTTCCATGATGTGGAACTGTTGTTCCACGATGAGGCTAGGAGTCGCCGATCGGCGGCGTCAACAGCCACGCCGGAGCCGCTCACCGGCAGGAACGACGAGGAGGCCAGATGTTCCGGAACGCGATGCCGCGCTACGAGGTGCTGTCCGAGGACGCCCTGGCGACCCTCGACGGTGGCTGGCGCAGGCTCGTCACCGAGATCGGCGTCGAGTTCATGGACGACCGGGCGCTCGACCTCTTCCGCGACGCCGGCCAGAAGGTCGAGGACCACACCGTCTTCCTCGACCCCGAGTTCGTCCTCGAGCAGGTCGCGAAGGCGCCGCGGGAGTTCGACCTCCAGGCCCGCAACCCGGCCAACAGCGTCCACATCGGCGGTGACGCGATGGCGTTCGGCGCCGTCTACGGCCCGCCGTTCGTGCGCGAGGGCGAGGTGCGCCGCGACGGCACGATGGACGACTTCCGGCGCTTCGCGAAGCTCGCCCAGGTCTTCCCCGTGCTCGACTCCGCCGGGGGCGTGGTGACCGAGCCGAACGACACGCCGCTCGACAGCCGGCACCTCGACATGGTCCTCGCGCTGCAGACGCTGACCGACAAGGTCTACATGGGCAACGTCGTGTCCGGGGTGAACGCCCGCGACACCCTCGCGATGACCGAGATCCTGTTCGGCTCGCGCGAGGCGATCGAGGAGACCCCGGCGCTCATCTCGCTCATCAACTGCAACTCCCCGCTGCGCTGGGACGACCGCATGCTGGAGGCGCAGTTCGAGTACTCCGCCGCCAACCAGCCGGTGGTGCTGACGCCGTTCCTGCTGATGGGGGCGATGTCACCCGTGACCATCCCGGCGGCGCTCGTGCAGCAGATGGCCGAGGCGCTCTCGGGCATCGCGCTGTCGCAGCTCATCAGGCCCGGCTGCCCGGTGGTCTTCGGGTCGTTCCTCTCCAACATCGACATGCAGTCGGGCTCGCCGATGTTCGGCACGCCGGAGTCCGGTCTCGGGCTGCTGTGCACCGGTCAGATCGCGCGCCACTTCGGGCTGCCCTTCCGCACCGGCGGCGGCATGACCTCGTCGCAGGTGCCCGACGCGCAGGCCGGCTACGAGGCGCTGATGACGCTGCTGCCGACGTTCCTCGCCGGCGCCAACTGGGTGATGCACTCCGCCGGCTGGCTCGAGGGCGGTCTGGTCGCCGGCTTCGAGAAGTTCGTCATCGACGTCGAGCTGGTGCAGATGCTCCAGCACGAGTTCACGCCGCTCGAGATCGACGAGGCGTCGCTGGCGTTCGACGCCCACCAGGAGGTCGGCCACGGCGGCCACTTCCTCGGCGCGATGCACACCATGGAGCGCTTCCGGACCTGCTTCTACCGTCCGATGCTCTCCTCCTCGGAGAACTACGAGCGGTGGCTGCGCAACGGCGGCAAGGACACCGCCGAGCGCGCCGGCGAGATCTACCGCCAGAAGCTCGAGGAGTACGAGCAGCCGCCGCTCGACGACGCGGTCCGCGCGGAGCTCGAGGAGTACGTCGTGCGCCGGCGGGCCGAGCTGGGCGACTAGTCGGCGACGCCGGGGAGCAGGGGACCAGGCGGGGGAACGAGGAACCGGACCGGGGCCAACAGGAAGGACGACCGTGCTGTCGGACATCGAGATCGCCAACGCCGCCACGCTGAAGCCGATCCGCGAGGTCGCGTGGGACACCCTCGGGATCCCCGAGGACCATCTCGTGCCCTACGGGCACCACAAGGCGAAGGTCGACCTGACCTATCTCGCCTCGCTCGCGGACCGGCCGCTGGGTCGGCTGGTACTGGTGACCGCGCTGTCGCCGACGCCGCCCGGCGAGGGCAAGACGACGACCACGGTGGGCCTCACCGACGCGTTGCACGGGCTGGGTCACAGGACGGTGGCCTGCCTGCGCGAGCCGTCGATGGGCCCGGTGTTCGGCATGAAGGGCGGCGCGGCCGGCGGCGGCTACAGCCAGGTCGTGCCGATGACCGACATCAACCTCCACTTCACCGGCGACTTCGCGGCCATCGCCGCCGCCAACAACCTGCTGGCGGCGCTCATCGACAACCACGTGCACCACACGAACACGCTGGGCATCGACGTCCGCAGCGTCACCTGGAAGCGCGTCCTCGACATGAACGACCGGGCGCTGCGCGAGGTCGTCGTCGGGATGGGTGGCCACGTCAACGGCTTCCCGCGCGAGGACGGCTTCGACATCGTCGTGGCCTCCGAGCTGATGGCGATCTTCTGCCTCACCGAGTCGTGGGCGGACCTGAAGAAGCGGATCGGCGACATCGTCCTCGGCTACACCCGCGACATGACGCCCGTGACCGTCCGCCAGCTCGGCGCCGACGGCGCGATGGCGGCGATCCTGCGCGACGCCATCGCGCCCAACCTGGTGCAGACGCTCGGCGGCGCGCCGGCGTTCGTGCACGGCGGTCCCTTCGCCAACATCGCCCACGGCTGCTCCTCGGTCATGGCGACGCGTGCGGGGCTGCGGCTGGCCGACATCGTGGTCACCGAGGCCGGATTCGGCGCGGACCTCGGCGCGGAGAAGTTCGTCGACATCAAGTGCCGCAAGTCCGGGTTGCGTCCCGATGTGGCCGTCGTCGTCGCGACCGTGCGGGCGGTGAAGTACCACGGCGGCGTCGCGCTCGCCGACCTCGGCGCGGAGGACCTCGGCGCGCTCGAGAAGGGCATGGTCAACCTGCGCCGGCACCTCTACAACGTGCGCGAGGTCTACGGCATCCCGTGCGTCGTCGCGGTCAACCGGATGCCGTCGGACACCGACGCCGAGGTCGACCTGCTGGTCGAGCTGTGCGCGGACGAGGGGGTGCGGGCCTTCCCCGCGACCCACTTCGCCGACGGCGGTCCCGGGGCGGAGGAGCTGGCCAAGGGGGTCCTGCAGGCCCTCGACGAGCCCTCGCCGTACGAGTTCTCCTTCACCTACGAGGACGACGCCTCGCTGACCGAGAAGGTCGAGGCGGTGGCGACGCGGCTGTACGGCGCGGGCCTGGTCACCTGGGACGCCAAGGCGCGGCGGCGGCTGCAGCGGATCGAGCGCGACGGGTACGGCGGGCTGCCGGTCTGCATCGCGAAGACGCAGTACTCCTTCTCGACGGACCCCACTTCCCTGGGCGCCCCGACCGGGCACGAGCTGCACGTGCGCGAGGTGCGGCTGTCGGCAGGCGCCGGGTTCGTGGTGGTGATCTGCGGCGACATGATGACGATGCCGGGACTGCCGAAGGACCCGAGCGCGTCGCGGATCGACCTCGCCGATGACGGGACCATCCTCGGGCTGTCCTGATCGTCGTGGTGGCGTGCCGGGAACAGGGGGCCCGTCCCGGGCGTTCTCCCTGCCACACGCAAGGGACGCGCCATGGAACCCACCGACCCGCAGCAGCACCACCCGCAGGACCCGCTCGACGCCTACTCGGAGGTCGTCGCCGGCGTCGCCGAGATGCTGCTGCCGCGCGTGGCGTCGGTCCGGGTGCGCCGCCGTGGGCGGTCCGGCGAGGCATCGGGGAGCGCCGTCGCCCTGACCTCTGAGGGGCACCTCGTCACCAACGCCCACGTCGTCGGGCCCGCCGACACCGGCGAGGCGACGTTCTCCGACGGCAGCACGGCTGCGTTGGACATCGTGGGTCGCGACCCGCTGTCGGACCTCGCGGTCGTGCGGACCCACCGGGTGCTGGCCGAGCCGCCGGAGTACCGCGACGTCGACGGGCTGCGGATCGGGACGCTGGTCGTGGCGGTCGGGAGCCCGCTCGGGCTGTCGGGGAGCGTGACCGCCGGGGTGGTGAGCGGGCTGGGCCGGTCGCTGCCGACGCGCTCGCGGACTGCTGCCCGCATCGTCGAGGACGTCATCCAGACCGACGCCGCCCTCAACCCCGGCAACTCCGGCGGCGCGCTCGCCGACTCCCGCGGCCGGGTCGTCGGGATCAACACCGCGGTCGCCGGCGTCGGCCTCGGCCTCGCCGTCCCCATCAACGCCACCTCGCGACGGATCATCGCCGCGCTGATGCACGACGGCCGGGTGCGTCGTGGCTACCTCGGACTGGTCACCGCCCCCGGCCCCCTTCCGCCGACGTGGGCTGAGCGGACCGGCCAGCGCACGGCGCTCCGGGTCGTCGAGGTCGTCGGCGGCTCACCGGCTGCCGGGTCCGGCCTGGCTTCCGGCGACCTGGTCCTCGCGGTCGGCGGCGAGCCGCTCGGCGACGCCCAGTCCCTCCAGCGGCAGCTCTTCGAGGAGTCGATCGGCGTACGGATGGAGATCACGGTGCTGCGGAACGGCGCGCTCGTGGATGCCGTCGTGGTGCCGGCGGAGCTGACGGACTGAGGATCAGCCGTTCGAGGCCGTGAGTGGTTCGACTGGCTGCCGGAGGATCGTGCGCAGCTGCTCGGGCGCGACCCGTCGTGGGTCGGACAGGTAGATCTCATGATGGTGGCCGCGCGGTCGGAGGCCCTGGCTGGGCAGGAACTCGTCGTGCATCCGTGCGATCGTCGGCGCCTCCGCGTCGTACGGGCCGACGTGCAGCACCTGCACCGACGGGCCCTCGTGGAACATCTCGAGCCGGATGAGGTCGGCGGCGGGCGGGTGCTTCTTCTCCGCCCGCGCCAGGCCGGCGGCGAAGAGCTCGTCCGTGACCCAGTCGGGTTGCACGATCATCATCCGCCACTGCCACTCGTCCCTGTCGCGCGACGCGAAGACCGCCAGGTCGTCGGCCCACCACAGGCCCTCGAGCGGACCCACCGTGTGCTTGCGCCCGAGCTCCGCGACGGCGCAGGCACGGATCGCGTAGGAGACCACGTACAACGACTCGACGACCTCGGCGTACGCCGGCGCGGCGTTGGGGTTCCCGGCGCCGTCGGCCATCACGAAGGTCATGGGCGGCACGTCGACGAGCTCGAACGTCGACCGCGCGCCGTACAGCTCGCGGCGCTCGCGCTTCACGTCGTAGTTGTCCATCCGGGCCCTCCGCCTCACCCTCGCACGAAATCCCTTGCGCCGTGCCCGTCCTGCTGCGACGGTCCGACGATGCACGGATTCGACCCCGCAACCAGCTTCGGGCCAGACGTGGCCCGCCGGTACGACGACGACCTTCGGGGCGACGAGGCGGCAGCCGTCCGTTTCCTGGGGCCGTACGCCACAGGTGGCGCTCTCGAGCTCGCGATCGGAACGGGGCGGATCGCACTGCCGCTCGCGAGGTCCGGCGCCGCGGTGGACGGGATCGAGCTCTCGCCCCACATGGTGGAGCGGCTGCGCGAGAAGGAGGGCGGCGCCGACATCGACGTGGTCGTCGGGGACATGGCCACGGCCTCGACCGGCAGGACCTACTCGCTCGTCTTCCTGGTGTTCAACACCCTCTACAACCTGCTCTCCCAGGACGCGCAGGTCGCGTGCTTCCGGAACGCCGCCCGGCACCTCGGTCCCGACGGCGTCTTCGTGGTCGAGGCCGCCCCACCCTGGGCCTGGGTGCGGGGAACCCAGTTCGTGAACGTCGAGCGTGTCACGGCCGGCAGCGTCCTCCTCGACGTCAACCAGTACGACCACGTGACCCAGGTGCTCGACGAGAACCACGTGGAGCTGGGCGCCGAGGGCGTCCGCATGGGGCCGATCTCGTGCCGCCTCGTCTACCCGTCGGAGATGGACCTCATGGCCCGCCTCGCCGGCCTGCGCCTGCGGGCGCGGTTCGGTGGTTGGCAGGGGCAGGTCTTCGACTCCGACAGCCCGTGCCACGTCAGCGTCTTCGAGCACGCGGAGTAGCTGCCGGTCCTCCTCCACAGAGCCACCGAAGCCCTTGACTTCGAACACCTGTTCGATAGACTGGGGCATGGCCTCCACCCCGATCTGTCATGTCGCAGGACTTCGGTGACAGTTCTGCATCAGGACATCGGTGACACTTCCGTACGCCTTGGTGGTGACACTTCGGCCGCGAGGCTGCGGCGGTGGCAGCCAGTGAACCCATCGATCCCC